>JBOHBE010000107.1:0-9525 GCA_050698235.1 Gaiellales bacterium | reverse complement strand
CGAGACGCGCCGCAACCTGTCGATCATGGGCCTGGTGGTGGCGCTTACCATCGCGGCCGGCGCCTTCGTCGCCGTGAAGGGATTCACCCTCGGGCTCGACCTTCGCGGCGGTCTCGAGGTCGTCCTGAAGGCGCGTCCGAAGCCCGGCCAGTCGATCTCGGCTGACACGCTGAGCCAGGCGGCCGACGTCATGCGCAGGCGCATCGACCCGCGCGGCATCCTCCAGCCCGAGATCCGCACGTCGGAGGGCGACCAGACGATCGACATCTCGATCCCGGGCGTCAAGAACCCGAACGCCGTCGCGAACCTGCTCGTCGCCGGCCAGCTTCAGAGCTTCGCCTTCTATGACGCCCTGACGCCGGTGTCCACGCAGAGCGCGAACGTCGCCAGGCCGCTCCCTTCGCTCTACAGCATGCTGAAGGCCGCCAAGAAGCAGATCCCGACGGGCAACCCCGCGGGGTGGGCCCTTTTCTCGGCGGCCGCGCCGCACAGCCTCGTGAAGGCGAACGGGATCGTCTCGCGGATCGAGCCGGAGCAGCGCCAGGTGCTGCAGGACATCCACCTGAGGACGAAGCCCGCCGGCGCGATCTGGCTTCCGGTGCCGGCCGGCACCGAGGCCGTGAGCTGTGACACCAGCTCCGGCTGCCCCGACGCGACGACCCGCGGGACCGTCTGGTACCTCTTCCGGCTTCCGACCCAGGACTCCGAGATCGTCACCGGTGACGAGATCTCGAGCGCCAAGGCTGACGTCGACCCGCAGGGCCAGCCGATCGTCTCGCTCTCGTACAAGAACGGCGGCGACGAGGACTTCACCAACATCACCCGCCAGATCGCGCAGGCCGGCGCGGCTGCCCAGCGCGACCTGCTGAACGCCATCGTCGTCGACAGCAAGCTCGTCGCCGCCCCGTCGGTGAGCTTCACCCAGTTTCCGAACGGCATCGACGCGACGCTGAGCGGCGGCAGCGAGATCACCGGCGTCAGCTCGAGCGACGCCCAGCGGATCGCGCTCGAGATCACGTCGGGGACGCTCCCCGTCAAGTTCACGCCGCTCTCGCAGCAGCTCGTCTCGGCGACGCTCGGCGAGACCTCGCTGCGCGACGGCCTGATCGCGGGCGCCGCCGGCCTGGTCTTCGTGATGATCTTCCTGGTCGTCCTGTACGGGTTCCTCGGCGTGATCGCCGACATCGCCCTCATCATCTACGGCCTGCTCCTGGCCGGGATCGTGGCGGCCCTGCCGGTGACGATGACCCTTCCGGGCATCGCGGGCACGATCCTGACGATCGGCGTCGCGGCCGACGCCAACATCGTCATCTTCGAGCGCATCAAGGAGGAGGTGCGTGCGGGCAAATCGATCCGCGCCGCGATCGCCACCGGCTACCGGCGAGGCTTCCACACGATCATCGACGCCAACGTCGTCACGCTGATCACCGCGGGCATCCTCTACGCGGCTGCGACATCGTCGGTCAAGGGCTTCGCGCTGATGCTCCTGATCGGAGTCGCGACGTCGATCTTCACGGCCGTCGTCGCGACGCGGGCGATGCTCGGGCTCCTGAGCGGGTTCAGCTTCATGAGCTCCCCGCGCGTGCTCGGGTCGATCGGCACCGGCGACCGCTGGAAGAAGTACGACCTGATCGGCAGGACGAAGATCTGGTTTGCGATCTCGGGCGTGGTTCTCGCGATCGGGGCGATCAGCATCGTCACGACGGGCCTGAACGAGGGGATCGACTTCACGGGCGGCTCCAAGATCGACTTCACCACGGGGAAGCCCGCCACCGTCGCCGAGGTCGCGAGCGCGGCCACCGCTGCCGGCGTCTCCGACCCGGTGGTGAAGGGGCTGACCGCGACCGGCGCTTCGCAGGGCAACACGTTCAACCGCTTCGAGATCGAGTCGCACTTCCTCCAGAAGCCGACCTCGGACCGGCTGCAATCCGAGCTCGGCGCCCGGTTCGGATCGATCAGCGCGGTCGACTCACGCGACGTGAGTTCGTCGTTCGGCCAGTCGGTCCTGCACTCGGCGTACCTGGCGATCGCGTTCTCGCTCATCATCATCTTCATCTACGTGTCGTTCCGGTTCGAGTGGAAGTACGCCGTGCCGGTCATGGTCGCGCTGGGCCACGACATCCTGCTGACGATCGGCGTCTACGCCATCTCCGGGAGGACGGTGACCGCAGATACGGTCGCCGCGGTGCTGACCGTGCTCGGCTACTCGATGTACGACACGGTGATCGTCTTCGACCGCGTGCGCGAGAACATCCCGATCCTGCGCCGGATGACTGCGAGCAAGATCGTGAACGAGTCGCTGGCCGAGACCATCACCCGATCGCTGAACACGACGCTTGTGACGCTGATCCCGGTGGTGCTGCTCTTCGTCTTCGGGTCAGGCTCGCTGAAGGACTTCGCGTTCGCGCTGATCGTCGGCATCGCGTCGGGCGCCTACTCGTCGATCTTCATCGCGGCGCCGATCCTGGCGCTGCTCATGGAGCGCGAGCCGGGCTTCCAGAAACGGCGGGCCGACCTCGCGAGATCGGGTGACATCGAGCCCGCAGGGAAGCCAAAGGCTGCGCCGACACCGGTGCCTGTGGCCGCCGAGCCGGCCGATGGGGCGCCCCCGCCGCCGCCGGCACCCACCCGCCGGCGCCGCCGCCGGGCCCACGGCCGCACTCGATAGCGAAACGCTAGCGCGTTTTCCCGTCAAGTTTCGGTCGCCCGCGCCGATATCTCCGGTACCCATGCGTGCCGGGAGAGTGCCTGCTGACCGCCGTTTTTCGGACCTTATCGCCGTTATCAAGGCGACCGGTGCCCTGCGGTCCGCCGGAGACGCCAGCGAGGCGATGGCGATCTTCGCCCGCGAGCTGACGTTGCTCTTTGGCGCATCGGCCTGCCTCATCTCGACGTTCGACCCCAAGACGCAGATGGTGACGGACTGGGCGGCGCACGTCGTGCCGCCGGCCAAGCTCAACATCGCGGCCGAGGACTACCCGCTCGACGACTATCCGACGACGAGGCGGGTGGTGACCGAGCTGGTCGAGGCGTCGGCGACGATCGGCGACGGCGGCGACCCCGCCGAGCACGCCTTCCTCGTCGAGATGGGCTTCCAGGCCAACCTGCTCGCGCCGCTCGTGATGGGGACGCACGCCTGCGGCCTGATCGAGCTCCTCGACACCCGCCGCCGCGTGTTCACGGCCGAGGAGCGGCAATTCTGCCGCCTTCTGGCCGACCAGGCCGGGATCGTCCTCGGCGCGGCCCAGCTGGCCGAGACGCTCGAGGAGCAGCACCTCGCCACCGTCGCAGCCTTGGCGGCGGCGCTCGAGGCGAAGGACGCCTACACCGGCGGCCACGCCCACACGATCGCCGAGTTCGCCGTCCTCGTCGGCGAGGAGCTCGGCCTCTCGGGCCGCGACCTGAAGGCGGTGCGGATGGGCGCCCTCCTGCACGACGTTGGCAAGATCGGGATCCCCGAGGCGATCCTGAACAAGCCGGGCCCGCTGACCGATGCGGAGTTCACGGTCATGAAGCGGCACACGGTCATCGGTGCCGACATCATCTCGGGCATCCCGGGGATGGACGAGGTCGTGTCGCTGGTTCGCTCCTCGCATGAGCGCTGGGACGGCGTCGGCTACCCCGACGGTCTGGCGGGTGCCGACATCCCGCGCGGCGCCTGTGTGATCGCGGTCTGCGACGCCTACCACGCCATGACCGAGGATCGCGTCTACCGCAAGGCGATGTCGATCGAGGGCGCGCTCGCGGAGCTGCGCCGGTGCATCGGGACGCAGTTCATGCCCGCCGCCGTCGAAGCGCTCGAGACGGTCGTCGCCCGGGGTGGCCGCCGGCGCGTCCGCTTCACCGACGCGGCGTAGCCGCGCCGTCGAGCCCAACCGCCTCGGCGGCCGTGCACAGGCGCCCGCCGCGCTCGCGCACCCACCCGAGCAGGCGGTCGTAGACACGGTCCCACCCGCGTGCGTACGCGGGGTCGAAGCGGTCGTTGTGCCAGAGCACCGAGACGGCGCCGCCGGCCCGGGCGGCCCGTTCGAGGACGGCGATCGCGCGGTCGAGCCCCGCATCGGCCTCGAGGCCGAGATAGCGATCCTCGGCAAGTGTGGCGTCCATGACGACGAGCGGCAGCTCGAGCATGTCGAGCGGCCGGTCGGCGGCCAGGTGGTACGGCCGGTAGGGATGCGACAGGCCGGCGCGCATGCCGGGTCCGTCGGCGTACCCCTGGCTCGAGTCGTACGCGAAACCGAGCCGGTCGAGCTCCGGCAGCGTCGCATGGGCGTCGTGGCGCAGGTAGTGGAACCGGACGCCTCGGACAGGCCCGCCGGCCAGGCCTTCGAGCCGTGACCGCTCCTCGGCGATCAGGCCGAGATCCTCGGACGCCGTGTAGCTCGGATGAAGGCCGAGCTCGTCGCCCTGCGCAGCCACCTGCGTGACGATCGCCGGCCGGACGCGCTCGTAGACGGCCGGAGCGGCGCCGTCGGCGGGGTGGTGGTGCCCGGCCAGCACGAAGTAGGTCGAGAGCGCGTCATGCGATCGCTCGATCTCGGCGATGCGCTCGAAGCACCAGTTCGGGTCGGTGCCGCGCGCGCGATGCCGCGGGATCCCCGCCAGGCCGCGCAGCTCGCGGGTCAGATCGTGCCGCCGGCGCCCCGTGGCGGCGCGCTTGGCACGAGCCGCGGCGCCGGCAACGGCGCGGAGCCCGCTCCATCGCACCGGCGTGTCGATGTCGTGCGTGAGCGCGACGGTGAGCGGCCCTGGCGGCGGTGAGCCGGCGATCTCGCGGAACCGCTCGACGAGCCTGTCGGCAGCAGCCTCCTCGGGGTCGAACAGCGCCGCCGACGCCGGGAAGCGGCCGCGCTCGTCGCGGGCCGACCCGGCGCGCTCCTCCCACCGCGCAAGATGCCAGAACGTGCTCATGACGACGTCTGAGACGCCGTCGCCAAACTCGACAAAGCCGTCGTCGCCACGGCGCGGTGGGGGCGCCTCGGCGCCGGCGAAGAGGCGCCAGGCCGCCTCCGAGGCGGGGAGGGCCTGGGACGGGTACGAGAGCGGGGCGGATGCGCCGCCGCAGATGCGTGCCAGCTCCTCGAGGGCGTAACGCGCTTTCGAGGCGACGTCCGCCGGCGCGTCGACGGCGATCGTGGCCGCCGGGGTCACACCTGGGGCAGGTCGCGCAGCAGGAGGTCGAGCATCGTGTCGGAGCGCAGCCCAAGGCGCAGTGTCTCGAGCGGGATCACGTCGGCGGCGGCGATGTTGCCGAGATTGACGTCGGCGCCGAAATGGCGGATGAACCACGCCTGCTGCTCCTTCTGCGGAGCCTCGAACAGGAGCTGGTTCAGGGGCACCTCGTGCACGATCTCGTCGATCAGCCCGGAGCGCACCTCGCCGCTCTGGCGAAAGATCCCCGACGTGCCGGACTCGCGAGCCTCGGTGATCACCTTGAAGGCGCCGGCCTCGAGCTCCTCCTTGATCCAGGCCACCCACTGGTACGGGGCGTAGATCCGCTCGGAGTCCTTCGTGCCGACCTCCGACAGGACGACGTAGTCCTGGGCGAGCGATGCGATCAGCTCGACCTTGCGGCCGCGCTCGAGGTCGATCGTGCCGTCGGACACCTCGATGTGCGTGAAACCGTGTTCGGCCGTCCACCGCCGGAACTCGTCGAGCCGGTCGCGGGCAATCGCCGCCTCGAGCAGCGTGCCGCCGGTCATGACTGGGATGCCCGCGTCGCGGTAGAGCCGGAGCTTGTCGCCGAGCTTGCCGGTGACGTACGAGGTGCCCCAGCCGAGCTTCACGATGTCGATGTAGTCGCCCGCGAGCTCGAGCAGGCCGCTCACCTCGGTGAGCGTGAGGCCCTTGTCGATGACGTGCGTCCAGCCCCGATCGCGGGGCTTGGGCGGCCGGGCCGGCAGTCCGAGGAACTCCTCCATCCCTACAGCTTTGCAGCCAGCGACTCGGTGATGCGGCGGCGGGCCTCGACCTGCACGTCCTCGTAGAGGCTCTTGCCGTGCGAGTCCATCGCCACGATGAGCGGTCCGAAGTCGGCCACGCGGAACCGCCACAGGCACTCGGGCATGAGGTCCTCCCACTCCACCTGCTCGATCTCGGCGATCTGGGTGGTCTGGAGCGCGGCCGCGCCGCCGACGATCGCGAGATAGACCCCGCCATGCTCGGCGAGCGGGCCGAGCGCCTCGGCGAGGAGCCCGCCCTTGCCCATGATCGCGCGCGCCCCGTGGTCACGGATCAGCGGCTCGGTGAAGCGGCTCATCCTGGCGCTGGTGGTGGTGCCGATCGAGAGCGGCTCGTAGCGGCCGTCCTCGAGCTTGCGGACGTTGGGGGCGGTGTGCAGGAGCGCGGCGCCCGCGAGCGACATCGGCGGCTCCTGGCCCTGGTCGAAGATCCGGATCTGCGTGGCGTCGCGGATGCCGATGATGTGGCCCTGGATCGTGACCGTGTCGCCGGCCTCGAAGGAGCGCACGGTCGCTTCGTCGGTCGGGAAGGCGATCTCGTGGTGGGCCACTACGCGTCCCTGTCCAGCTCGACCTCGCCGTCGGCCGAGATGTGCGCCGTGGCCCGACGCGCGGCCCAGCACTGGTAGTTCACGGCGACGGGGTTGAGGGTGATGTGGGTGTGGGCCTGCTCGACGTGCACCGAGAGCACGGTCGTATCCCCGCCGAGACCCATGGGCCCGACCCCGGTCTCGTTCAGGAGCTCGAAGAGGTCGCGCTCGAGAGCAGCAACCTCGGGATCGGGGTTCTGGGTCTTGACCGGCCGGGCGATCGCCTCCTTGGCCAGGTGCATCGCCAGGTCGGCCGAACCGCCGATCCCGACGCCGACGATGCCGGGCGGGCACGGCTTCCCGCCGGCGCCGACGACCGAGTCGAGCACGAACGCCTTGATCGCCCGCACACCGTCGGCCGGGACGAGCATCTTCAAGAAGCTCATGTTCTCAGAGCCCGACCCCTTGGGCACGCACTTGACGTCGAGCCCGTCCCAGTCGGGAACGAACTCCCAGTGGACGTGGGGGATGCGATGGCCGGTGTTGTCGCCCGTGGGCTTGCGGGTCAGCGTGTGGACGGTGTTCGACCGCAGAGGATGGTCGAGGGTCGCCCTGCGGGTGCCCTCACGGAGGGCTTCCTCGATGCGCGCGGGGTGGAGCGGAAAGTGCTCGCCGACGCGGACGTAGTAGACGGCGATGCCGGTGTCCTGGCACACCAGGCGCTTGCCCTCGTCGGCGACCTCGACGTTGGTGTGGATGGTCTCGAGGATGCGCTTGCCGACCGGATGCGTCTCGTGCTCGAGCGCGTCGCCGAGCGCCTCGCGCAGGTCGGCCGGGATGTCCTTGAGCGACCAGACGTAGAGCTCGGCGGCGGCGTCCTCGACGGCCTGGGCCAGCGTGGTTTCGATCGTTGCGCTCATGAGCCTGCCGCGGCAGCAGCCGTACGGCCTGCGCGCCGGCCGTACACCGCGCAGTCGAGGAGCGAGTTTCCCATCATCCGGTTTCGACCGTGCACCCCGCCGGTGATCTCGCCCGCGGCGAAGATCCCCGGCACCGTGGTCTGGCCGTCGGCGTCGATCACGAGGCCGCCGTTTTGGTAGTGGAGCACGGGGTAGGTGAGGATCGGCTCGGTCAGCGGGTCGATCCCGTTGGCCCGGTAGCGCTTGAGCATGTACGGGATCACCTGGGCCGCGATGTCGGGATCGATCAGCGTCGTGTCGAGGCGCACGGCCGGGCGGCCGTCCGGCGTCTCGAGCCCGCGCCCCTCCTCGCACTCGCGTACGATGGCAGCCGCGACGGTGTCGCGCGGGGCCAGCTCGTCGACGAACCGCTCGCCCTTCGCGTTCAGGAGCAGCGCGCCGTACGCACGCGTCGTCTCGGGGATCGAGTAGCCCTGGAGCGGGGGAGGCCACACGCCGCCGTTCGGGTGGTGCTGGAGCGCGTCGTAGTCGCGCACTTCGGCGCCGAGGGCGCGGGCGATCTCGGTCGCCTCGCCGGTCGCGCCGGGCTGGTTGGTCGTGAGGATGCCGGCCTGCTTCGCCTCGGCGTAGCAGCGTCCGCCCGCGGCCAGGATCACGGTTCCGGCGTCGACGCGGACGAGCTCTCCGCCCTGATCCAGCTCGACCCGGAAGTGGCCGTTCGTGCGCTCGAGGCCGACGAGGGCGGTGTGGTCGTGGATCCGGCCGCCGTCGGCGTCGAGCGCCTTTCGGAGCGCCGTCGCGATGGCGTGGCCCGTGCGGTCGCCGACCTGGAGCAGCCGCCGGCGCGAGGCTCCACCGCAGCGGGCGAGCCGGTAGCCGTCGCCCTCGCGCGAGAAGGCGACGCCGAGCTGCTCGAGCCACGCGATCGCGTCGGGGGCCTCGTCGGCCAGCACGCCCGCGAGCGCGGGGTCGGCCGTGTCGTGCGACGAGGCGACGATGTCGGATGCATGCTGGTCGGGAGAGTCGTCGTCGCCGACCGCGGCCTGGATGCCGCCCTGGGCCTTGGCCGTGTTGCACGACGCCTTCGAGCCCTTCGTGACGTGCAGGACGTCGGCGCCGGAACGGCGTGCGGACCAGGCCGCCGAGAGGCCCGCTCCGCCCGCTCCGACCACGAGCACATCCGTCGTCCTGCAAAGGTCTGGCACGGCGCAAAGTCTACGTGGATCGTGTAAGAACGGCGGCTGTGAGCGCGCTTTCCGACACCGTCCGGCGCAAGCTCGCCTGCGCTGCGCGCTCGTCGCAGCCGGCGGCGATCGTGTTCGAGTGCTCGTACGTGAACGGGCTCTCGGCGATTCGCTCGCTCGCGGCAGTGGACGTGCCCGTGGTCGCGATGGATCACCGCCGCCAGGCGCTCGGCCTGCGATCGCGGCTCGCTGCGCCGATCGTCTGCCCGCACCCGCACGAGCGGCCCGACGAGTTCGCCGCGCTGCTCAGCGAGATCTGCGAGGCGCTGCCGCACGGCGCGGTCGCCTTCCCGACGCACGATGAGTACCTCGTCGCGGTCAACCGATCGGCGCCCACCTCGCTGCGGCTGCCGTTCGGCCCGCGCGAGCTGATCGAGCCGATCCAGGCCAAGCGCTTCCAGTACGACGCGGCCGGTCGTGCCGGCGTCATGCTCCCGGCGACGTTCCACCCCGCCGACGAGGACGCGGCTGCCCAGGCGGCCAAGGTCATCCGCTACCCGGCCGTCATGAAGCCGTCGGAGGGCGCGGGGTTCAAGCGCCGGCACGGGATCCCACTCGTAGTCGCAGAGACGCCCGATGAGCTGATCGCGGCGTACCGGCTCGGCGCCGAGTTCGCGCCGATGCTCCAGGAGCAGATCCCGGGCGGTGACGACACGCTGTGGACGGTCGGCAGCTACGTCGACGCCGGCGGCGGCGTGCCCGGCATCTTCTGCGGCCGCAAGCTGCTCCAGGCGCCCGCGGGGGTGGGCACGTGCCGGGTCGGTGTGGCGGAGTGGGACGACGAGGCTGTCGACGGCGCCCGCCGCCTGCTGCACGCGCTCGGGTTCCACGGCATCTCGCAGGTCGAGTACAAGCGCGACCCGCGGGACGG
>JBOHBE010000106.1:0-8237 GCA_050698235.1 Gaiellales bacterium | reverse complement strand
CGTCGGCGACGTCGCCGACGAGCGCACCGCCGAGCGGGCCGTCGGGACGGCGCTCGGCCGCTTCGGCGAGCTTGACGTGCTCGTGAACGACGCGGCCGCCTACCCGGACGCGGCGCTCGTCGACATGGAGCCCACCGACTGGCGGCGGGTCTTCGAGGTCAACGTGACCGGCGTCTACCTGATGTGCCGCGCGTTCGCGCGCCACCGGATCGCCGCCGGCGGAGGCGGGCGGATCGTCAGCATCTCGTCGGGCTCTGCGCGGAGCCCCCGCCCGGAAGGGGCCGCCTACGCCGCCTCGAAGGCGGCGGTCGAGACGCTCTCCAAGACGCTGGCCCTTGAGCTCGGGCCGCACGGCGTCAACGTGAATGTCGTCGCGCCGGGCTACATCGACGTCCGCGGGTGGAGCGACGCCTTCCCGAACCGGGCGACCGACGACCTGCGGGCGGCCCTCGTGCGGTCGATCCCGCTCGGGCGGGCCGGCGAGCCTGCGGACATCGCTGCCGCCGTCCTCTTCCTGTGCTCCGAGGCCGCGGCGCACGTCTCGGGCGCCGTCCTCGACGTGGACGGCGGCTCGATGGCCGGCCGCTACTCCCTGACCGGGGAGCGCTGAGGGATGAGCACCGTCCGCGTCGTCATCACAAGCCCGCTCTCGCCCGAGAACGTCGCGACCATCGCGGCCACGGACCCGCGGCTCGACGTCGTGTACGAGCACGACCTGATCCCTGCGCCCGAGTATCCCTCGGCGCACCCGCTCCCGGAGATCGCAGACGCACGCGCAGAGGAGCGCTGGGTGGAGCTCCTCGAGAGCGCGGAGATCCTGTTCGACTTCGGCCCCCTGGCCCTGGCGGACAGGCTGCCCGAATGGCCGCACCTGCGCTGGATCCAGGCGACCAGCGCGGGGGTCGGCCAGCTCGCGAGGCGCGTCGGGCTGACCGAGCGCCGGGACATCGTCGTCACGACCGCCAGCGGCGTCCACGCCCGGCCGCTCGCCGAGTTCGCGGTGCTCGCGATGCTGATGTTCGGGAAGGACGTGCTGAGCTACCAGGCCGACCAGCGCGCCCACCGCTGGCAGCGCCACGCGGGCGAGGAGGTCGCGGGCAAGGTGGTTGCCGTGGTCGGGGCGGGGCGCATCGGCCGGGAGGCGTCACGTCTGCTGCGCGCGCTCGACGCGCACGTGATCGGCGTCGTCCGCACCGTCGCGGGGCGCACGGCGGCCGACGTCCACGCCGACGAGATCGCGGCGATCGACGGCCTCGACGCCATCCTGCCCCGGCTCGACGCGGTCGTCCTGGCGACGCCCCACACCGCCGAGACCGAGGGCCTCCTCGACGCGCGCCGCATCGGCCTTCTGCCCGAGCGCGCGATCGTCGTCAACATCGCCCGCGGCAACGTCGTCGACGAGGCCGCCCTCGCCGACGCGCTCGCGTCGGGCCGCCTGCGGGGCGCCGCGCTCGACGTCTTCACGACCGAGCCGCCGCCCGACTCGAGCCCCTTCTGGGACCTTCCGAACGTGCTCGTGAGCCCGCACTCCGCCAGCACCGTCGCCGCGGAGAACGACCGGATCGTCGAGATCTTCTGTGAGAACCTGCACGCGTACCTGGCCGGGCGCCCACTCCGGAACGTGCTCGACCCCGACCTCCTCTACTGACCGTGACGACCGCCGCCGCACCCCGTACGAACAGCGATCGCCTGGTGACGCTGGGCATCGGCGCCCGGGTGAGCCATCCCACGGGGGACTCGTGGAGCGTCGACTCGTACGGCCGGCCGATCATCCTGCCCGGGATGGCGGGGGTCTGTTACAACGTCCGCGTCGGAAGCCCGGTCTTCTCGTGGGCCGCCGACCACCTCGAGGCCGCCGTCTCGGCGGGCGGGGCGGGCGCGCCGCCCGACGCCGCCCTCCAGTTCCTGGCGTGTGTGGGCAACCCCGTCCGTGTGCTCACAGGGCCGGCGGCCGGCGGCGCGGGAACGGTCGTCGGGAAGCACGCCTTCGTGCTCGTCGACTTCCCCCAGCGGACGCTCGACCTGCTGGGGCCGGGCGACCGGCTCCTCGTCCGCGCACGCGGCCAGGGGCTGCGCCTGCTCGACTTCCCCGACGTGGCGCTTCGCAGCTGTAGCCCCGAGCTCCTCCAGGCGCTGCCCGTGCAGGTGCGCGGCGACGCCCTTGCGATCACGGTTGCGGCCGAGATCCCCGCATTCCTCATGGGGGCGGGCATCGGCATGAGCTCGGAGTGGGCGAACTGCGACGTGATGCTGACCCGGCCCGACTCCGTGGCCGACCTCGGCTACGAGGGGCTGCGGATCGGCGATGTCGTCGCGATGACCGGCCAGGATCACCGGTACGGCCGCGGCTCGCTCTCCGGCTCGTGCGCGATCGGCATCATCGCGCACGGTATCGGGGTCATCCCCGGCCACGGGACGGGCGTCATCACCATCATGTCCGGCCCCCGCGAGCGGTTCGTGCTCGAGACCGACCCCGCGGCGAACGTCGGCACCAGCCTGGGGCTTCCGGCATGAGCGGCGCGCGGGCCAACCTCGAGGAGCTGGTCGCAACCGCCGTCGTCGGCGCGGTGACGACGCCGGTCATGGGCGAGAACCCGTACGAGGTCGGCGCGGACGGCACGCCGTTCGTTCCCGTCGGTGCCGGCGGCATCTGTTACAACGTCAAGGTGGGGATGGCGGCCATGGGATGGGCGGCCGACCAGGTCGAGCCCGGGGTCAGCATCTCCAACTCCGATCCCGCCTCGAACGACGCGCTGGCCGTGTTCGCATGCGTCGGAAACCCCGTGACGGTCCGCACCGGAGCCGCGGCGGGCGCCACCGGCACCGTGGTCGGAAAGCACGAGTCGTTCCGCGCCTACAAGCACGTGCTCGTCCACGTGGGCGACGAGACGCTCGAGCAGATCGCGCCCGGCGACGAGCTCCTGGTGCGCGCGTGCGGCCGTGGGATGTCGGTCGCCGGGGCGCCCGGCATCGCCTGCCACAGCCTCGGCCCCGAGCTGTGGCGCGCCTGGGCACCGGCCGAGGCCGACGGCCGGGTCTCGGTCGCCGTCACGCGGATTCTTCCGCCCGAGGTCGTCGGCATGGGGAGCGGCCGCGTCGCCGCCGCCACCTCGTTCGCCATCCAGACCAAGGACGCCGATATGGCGCGCGAGCAGCGGCTGGCCGATCTGCGGCTGGGCGACATCGTCGCCGTGCGCGACTGGGACGCGACGCACTACACCGGCTATCGAGACGGCGGCGTCACCGTCGGCGTCGTCGCCTGCGGCGACAGCCCGCTCGCCGGCAACGGGCCTGCGGTGACCGTGCTCCTCTCGGCCGCGGACGGGTCGCTCGAGCCGCAGCTCGACCTCGACGCGAACCTGGCCACAATGCTCGGGCTCTCGTGAGCGCTCTGCCCGAGCCCGCCCCGGCGCTGCTCGAGACGCGGCACGTCTCGAAGCACTACGCGGCGGGCAAGGGCGTTCTCCAGGCGCTGGGGCGGGGGACACCCGAGGTGCTCCGGGCCGTCGACGACGTCTCGCTCCGGATCGAGCGCGGCGAGACGCTGGGGCTGGTCGGAGAGAGCGGCTCGGGGAAGAGCACCCTCGGGAGGCTCGTGCTCCAGCTCGAGCCGCCGACGTCCGGCGACATCCTGTACGACGGCCAGAGCGTGCTCGGGCGCCGCGCGCGCGAGACCCGCGAGCTCCGCAAGCGGATCCAGGTGGTCTTCCAGGACCCGTACTCGTCGCTCAACCCGACGATGACCGTGCGCCAGACGCTCGAGGAAGTGCTGAAGGTGCACCGGCTGGCGCCGAGGGCCGGGCGTCGCGACCGGGTCGAGGAGCTGCTCGAGACCGTCGGGCTGGCGCCGGGATCGGCCGACCGCAAGCCGCACCAGTTCAGCGGCGGGCAGCGGCAGCGGATCGGCATCGCCCGTGCCCTCGCCGTGGAGCCGGAGTTCATCATCGCCGACGAGGCCGTCTCGGCGCTCGACGTCTCGGTCCAGGCGCAGGTCCTGAACCTGATGGTGCGCCTTCAGGACCAGCTCGGCCTGACGTACCTCTTCATCGCGCACAACCTCGCGGTGATGCGCCACATCAGCCGCAACGTCGCGGTGATGTACCTGGGCCGGATCGTGGAGCACTCCCCGACCGCAGACCTCTTCCGCGAGCCGCTCCACCCCTACACCCAGGCGCTGATGAAGGCCGCGCCGTCGCCCATCGCGCGCCGGAAGAGCATCCAGCCCGCGCTGACGGGCGACATGCCGAACCCGATCTCGCCGCCGACCGGCTGCCACTTCCATCCGCGCTGCCCCCACGCTATGGACGTCTGCCGCGTCACGTACCCGGCGACGCGGGTCGTTGGCGGGCACCGCTCGGTGGCATGCCACCTGTACCCCGAGGCGGATCCGCCGAAGACGAGCACCTGACGTCCGGCGGAATATCTGTGCGGGCCTATCATCTTCTGCGGCGATGGAGACCCAGGCCACCCAGCGGCATTCTGCCGACGCGCCGTTCCGCAGTCTGAGCGAGCGCGCCTACCAGCACATCCGGGGCGAGATCCTCCGCGGCAACCTGCCTGTCGGGACGGTGGTGGGCGAGTCCGCGCTCGCCGAGGAGCTCGGCATCTCGAAGACGCCGGTGCGGCAGGCGCTCCAGCTGCTGCGCGGCGAGGGGCTGCTCCAGGTCGGCGCGCGCCGCCAGCTCGTCGTCCGCGGGTTCAGCCCGGAGCATCGGCGCGAGATCGTCGACGTCCGCCAGGCGCTCGAGGCGCTCGCGGTCCGCGGCGCCGCCGAGCGGATGACGCTCGACGACATCGACCACCTGCGCCTCCTCCTGATCCGTCAGAAGCGGGCGGCCGACGCCGAGAGGGAGGACGACTTCATCGACCTCGACGAGGAGTTCCACCTGCGGATCGCCGCAGGAGCCGGCATGCCGGTCGTCGAGCGCCTCCTGCGCCAGCTGCGTGGCTTCGTTCGTGTCATGCACCTCGGAACGACGCGGCCGCGCGGGTACCTCGAGCACGTCCTCGCCGAGCACACCGCGATCGTCGACGCGCTCGAGGAGCGCGATGCGGCTCGCGCGGCCGACGCCCTCGGCGAGCACCTGCGCCGATCCGACTACTGACAGGGTTCTCAGGGGTTTTCCGCACGGCCAATCGGGCGCCGCCCCGATGCCGTTCCGGCAGTCCCGGTCAAGACTGAGGCCGGTGAGAGCTCTCTCACCGCGACCGGTCACACTGGGAGCCAGAGATGAACATCCTGGTGGTCGAGGACGAAGCCCTGATTACCGACTTCCTGCGCCGCGGGCTCGAGGCTGAGGGCTACGCCGTCGAGACCGCCGAGCGCGGCGAGGATGCGCTCGCCTGCTTGCCAGCGCGGCCGCCGGACCTCGTGATCCTCGACGTGATGCTGCCCGGCATGGACGGCTTCGAGGTGCTGGGCGCGATCCGGGCGACCGACCCGGATCTCCCGGTGATCATGCTGACGGCCCGTGGCGAGGTGGCCGACCGCGTGCGCGGCCTCGACCTCGGCGCCACCGACTACCTGGGGAAGCCCTTCGCGTTCGCCGAGCTCCTGGCCCGCATCCGCGCCCGCACGCGCAGGCCGGCGCAGAACGGCAAGCCTGCGTCGTCGCTCGCGGTGGGGTCGGTCACGCTCGACCTGCTGACACGCGAGGCGGACTTCGACGGGCGCAGCGTCGAGCTGTCGGCCCGCGAGTTCGCGCTGCTCGCGTACCTCATGCGCCACCCAGGCCAGGTGCTGTCGCGCCAGCAGATCCTGAACGGCGTCTGGGGCTACACCTTCGATCCGCGCTCGAACCTGGTCGACGTCTACATCGGCTACCTGCGCCGCAAGCTGACGGCCGACGGCCGCTCGCCGATCGAGACCGTGCGCGGGATGGGCTACCGGATGGCGCGCGGGACGGTCGCGTGAGGGGCCGCCTCGCCATCCGCACCCGCCTGGCGATCGTCAGCGCGACGCTGGCGGTCGGCGTGCTGGCCGCCGGGCTGCTCACGGTGTATCTGATCGATCGCCGCCAGGTCGACCAGTCCCTGGCGGCCGATGCGCGGACGGCAGCGCGAGATCTCGCCGGGTCGGGACAGCGTCGCGGCGACGCGGTCGACGACACGAGGCCGGAGGTCGACGACGACCTCGTGAGCGCATATCTTCAGGCTCGCGGCGGGTCCGCCCAGCTCCTGGCCAGCGTCGTCCCCGGCGGGCCGAATCGGGCGAACACCCCTCTGGCGCGCCGGCTGTGGCTTCGCAGCGACATCCCGAGCGGCCGCGTGAAGCGGGTCGAGATCGCCGGTGAGGAGTACGTCGTGTCGGCGGCCCGCCATGGCCGCGCGCGGTTCCTCGCGGCCGTGCCCGCGGCCGAGGCCGAGGCCGGCGTGCGCACGCTGCTCGATGCGATGCTCATCGTCTGCCTTGTCGGCCTCATCCCTGCTACCGGAGCCGCGTGGCTCGTGACGCGGCGGGCGCTCGCGCCTCTTTCGCGCATGGCCCACCGCGCGTCGCGCGTCACCGCCGGCGACCTGTCCGTGCGGATGGGGCCGGTGCGGTCACACGACGAGGTCGCCGACGTCGCGGTGGCGATCGACGCCATGCTCGACCGTCTCGAGGGCGCCTTTGCCGCCCAGACGCGCTTCGTGCATGACGCGTCGCACGAGCTCCGCACGCCGCTCACGATCGCCCGCGGCCACCTCGAGACCGCGCTCGTCCGCGGCGGGGTGTCGCCCGAGCTCGACGGAGCCGTGCGGGTCGCGATCGACGAGCTCGACCGGATGGGGAGGCTGGTCGAGAGCCTTCTGCGGCTGGCGAGGACCGGCGCGGACGGGCCGGCGACGCGCGAGCCGGTCGACGTCGGGGAGCTCGCGCGTCGCGTCGCCGCGCGCTCGCAGATCCTGGGGGAGCGGACATGGCGGGTCGAGGCCGCGCCGGATGCCACGATCGAGGGCGACACCGATGCGATCGAGCAGGTGCTCCTGAACCTGATCTCGAACGCGGTGCGGCACACGAGCGTTGGGCAGGCGATCGACATCTCCGTCGAGGCGGGGGACGGGATCGTCGCGCTCGAGGTCGCCGACTCCGGAGAGGGCATCGACCCCGCCCTCTTGCCGACGCTGTTCGACCGATTCACGAGGGCCGACGCCGCCCGTGGCCGCGAGACGGGAGGCACGGGCCTCGGGCTCGCGATCTGCCAGGCGATCGTCGAGGCCCACGGCGGCACCATCTCGGTCGCGAGCACACCGGGGCATGGTGCGACGTTCACCGTCGAGCTCCCGCGAACTGCCGAGATCGTGCCGGCGGCGCCGGGCATGAGAGCCATCTCACCACCGGCTCACGCCTAGCTCACGCCCGGTTCGTACCTTGGGGGGTAGAGCCGCGAGAACGCGGCTTCCCATCCACCAGGAGGAACCTTCGTGACCGTCCACCCGTCAGTCGCCTTCGCGGCCTTCGCGGCGGGGCTCGTCGTTGGCGGCGGCGCCTATGCCGCGAGCCACGACCTCGGGCTCGGCGCCGGCCTGACGGCCTCGGCCGGTGCGCGCGCCCGCCTCGGGCAGCAGATCCCGGTCGGCCGCCACGGCCGCCGCGCCGGGCTGCTCGAGTGGCACGCACCCCACGTGCCCCATCTGCGCCCGCGGCCCCAACCGCCAACGTTCGTCCAGGTCTCAGCGACGCCGGCGATCTCCCCGGCGCCCGCGGCCGCTCCGGTGTCGAGCACGAGCCCGGCTCCGCCGGTGACCAGCACCAGCCCGACCGGCGGCGACGATGGAGGCGGCGGCGATGACTAGCGCCGGCCTCCGCATCTACACGACCATCATCGCGCTCATCTGCGGCGGCGCTGTGGCCTGGTCGATCCACCAGGCGTCGCTCGCGTCGTCATGGCAGGCGGACGCCAGCTCATGGCACGCCGTGGCGCAGCGCACCGTGACGCATGACCGCGCGACCTCGCGACAGATGCGTCACCTCGTGATCCGGTACAACAAGCTCGTCACGAAGACGCGGCGCTCGGAGCGGAAGCTGCTCGCAAGCATCCAGAACGCGCAGACCGGCGGCACCCAGCTGCCGTCGGCACCCGGGTTCGCCACCCTGTCCGCACCGGCCACGTCGCCGGCCCCCGTCGTCGCTCCGGCGCCGGCCCCTCCGACCACGCACACCAGCTGATGGCGGCCGTCGCTGAATCGATCACGACGACCGGCGCGTGGGAGTGGCGCGCGACGGGCACCACCTGGCGCATCCACCACACGGGCGG
>JBOHBE010000105.1:0-3875 GCA_050698235.1 Gaiellales bacterium | reverse complement strand
CGGCCGCGGCGGTCGTCTGCGCTCGTCGCCGACGCGTCGAGGCCGATATCGGCGCCGAACGCCCGGGCGTGCTCGAGCCGCTCGGGCAGCACGTCGATCGCGATCAGCCGGCCGGCGCCGAGCATCTCGGCCTTCGCCAGGTGCATCAGCCCCAGCGGCCCGACCCCCAGCACGAGCACCGTGTCACCGAAGCTGAGAGCCGTGTCGAGGCCGTTGGTCACGGCCATCACCTCTGTGAGCGCGGCGATCTGCGAGGGCAGCTCATCCGGGACGCGGAAGAGGCGCGTCCCGGGCAGCAGGTACATGCGCTCCGACCAGCCGCCGAAGAGGTGGGGAGGCTCGGCGCAGGTGAGCGAGTTCCCGTAGTCGTTGAGGGCGGTGCACAGGTAGTAGGCCGAGACGCCGTCGAGGCAGAAGCGGCACTTCCCGCACGTGAGGTTCGGCGCCGGGACGACGCGGTCGCCGGGCGCGAGAGGCGCGCCGAGCTCGTCGAGCGGCGGGTCACCCGGCCCGATCGCCTCGATCACGCCGACGTTCTCGTGGCCGCAGATGAGCGGATAGGCCGCGTCGCGCTCGTGGTCGGTGCCGGCGTACTGGATGCTCTCGCCGCGCCAGGTGTGCTTGTCCGTCCCGCAGATGCCGGAGTAGTGCATGCGCAGGACGACCGCGCCGGGGCCCGGATCCGGGTCGGGGAACGTCTCGACCGAGAACCGTCCCGGCCCCGCGATCACCGCTGCGCGGACGCTCACGCCTGACCGGCGGCCGCAGCGAGGCCGGCGGCGACGACCTCGTCGGCATGGTCGCGGCCGCGCCAGCCGACGACCTCGGTGTCCTTGCCGTGCTCCAGGTCCTTGTACACCTCGAAGAAGTGCCCGATCTCGTCGAGGAGCGAGCCGCGGATGTCGGAGATGTCGTGCATGTGGCTCCACATCGGGTCGCGCACCGGTACGCACAGCACCTTGTCATCGTCCCCGGCCTCGTCACGCATCTCGAAGACGCCGATCGGCTCGACCGGGATCACGCACCCCGGGAACGTCGGCTCGGCGACGAGGATCATCGCATCGACCGGGTCGCCGTCGCGGCCCATCGTCCCCATCAGGTAGCCGTAGTCGGCGGGGTAGACGACGCTTGTCCACAGCGTCCGGTCGAGCACGACGTGCCCGATCTCGGCGTCGTACTCGTACTTGTTGCGGCTGCCCTTGGGGATCTCGACGAACGCGTGGAGCTGGTCGCCGGCCACGACCGGTCAGGCGCCGGCGTACGCGATCACGAGATCGGTGCCGTAGCCGGCGAGGAATCCGATCACGATGCCCGCGAGGATGAGGTTCCGCGAGGCGTTTCGCATGGCGCCGTTCCAGAGCTCGCCGACCACGAACAGGATCGCGCCGGCGGCGAGGGCCAGGAAGGCCAGCTGGAGCGGCTCGTCCGAGATCCGGTAGCCGAGCATGGCGCCGAGGAAGGTCGGGCCGCCGCCGATGAGACCCGCGAGGCCGAGCCAGCCCCACGACGGCCGGGTGTCGCCCAGCGGGCCGACGATCCCGAATCCCTCGGTGGCGTTGTGGAGGGCGAAGCCGATGATGAGCGTCCCGGCGAGGGCGATCTCGCCCGACCGGGCCGCGACGCCGATCGCGAGCCCCTCCGAGAAGTTGTGGACGCCGATCGCGACGGCGATCAGCATGCCGAGCCCGAGCGCCGCCCGGCGGGCCTGCTCGGCGAGCTCGGTCACGTCGAGCCCCGTCGCCGAGGCCTCGGCAATCGCGCCTCCCGCCATCGGCGCGAGCGGCCGGCGGCGGCGCATCGCGCGCTCGATCCAGGCCAGCCCGAGGGCGCCGACCGAGAGGCCGGCGGCGAACATCGTCACGTCGAGGAAGAACGGGCCGGCCGCGCCGCCGTCCCGGACCTGGGCCAGCGAGCCGTCGATGACCTCGGACGCGCCCGCGACGACGTCCCAGAAGATGAAGAGCAGGATCCCCGCCGACAGGGTCGACAGGAACGCCCGTGTCCTCTTGGACAGCCCTCCGACCCGCCCCAGGGGCAGGCCGAGGAAGATGGTGCCGCCCGCGACCGCTCCAAGGAGGGTCGTCTGCCACGCAGTCATCCCGAGACCTCCGTCAAGGCGGCTTAGGGTAGCCTAAGCCGCTGGGTCGATGCAAACGGGGTACCGTTCGCGCCCCTGTGCCGACCTTCGACGACATCCGGGCCGCGGCCGATGCGCTGCACGGCGTCGCCCACCGCACGACCACCGAGCGGTCCGAGACGTTCTCGCGCCAGTGTGCGGGCGACGTCTTCCTCAAGTTCGAGAACCGCCAGAAGACCGGGTCGTTCAAGATCCGCGGCGCCTACAACAAGATCCGCTCGCTGACCGACGCCGAGCGGGCCGCGGGCGTCGTCGCCCCGTCAGCCGGAAACCACGCCCAGGCGGTCGCGTTCGCCGCCCGCTCGGCCGGCGTGCCGGCGACGGTGTACATGCCCGAGGCGGCGTCGCTCGCGAAGGTGGGGGCGACCGAGGGCTATGGCGCGTCCGTGCGCCTGGTCGGCGACTCGGTCGAGGACTCGGTTGCGGCGGCGGTCGCCGACGCCGCCTCGGACGGCCGGACGCTCGTCCATCCGTTCGACGACGAGCTCGTGATCGCCGGGCAGGGTACGGTCGGCCTCGAGATCCTCGAAGACGTTCCGGACGTCGACGCCATCGTCGTCCCTCTCGGAGGCGGCGGCCTGCTCTCGGGCATCGCGCTTGCGGTCAAGAGCCAGCGGCCGGACGTCCGCGTGATCGGCGTCGAGGCCGCCGGGTGCGCGCCGTACGTCGCGTCGCTCGAGCACGGCGAGATCCACCCGGCCGCCCAGACCGAGACCATCGCCGACGGGATCGCCGTCAAGCACCCGGGCGAGATCACGTTCGGGCTCGTGCGCGAGCACGTCGACGACGTCGTCACGGTCACGGACGCCGAGATCGGGATGACGATCGTGCAGCTCCTCGAGCGCACCAAGGCCGTCGTCGAGGGCGCGGGCGCCGTGGGGCTGGCTGCCCTTCTCGCCGGACGCGTACAGGCCAAGCGCGCGGTCGCGGTGCTGTCGGGCGGCAACATCGACACGCCGCTTCTCATGCAGGTCATCCGCTTCGGCCTGACGAACGCCGGCCGCTACCTGGTCATCAGGACGCGGCTCACCGACCGGCCGGGGCAGCTGATGCACCTGCTCCAGGTGATCGCCGACGCCCACGTCAACATCCTGCTCGTCTCGCACCATCGCGAGAGCGTCGACGTGGCGGTGGCCGAGACCGGGATCGAGCTGATCCTCGAGACGCGCGACGAGACCCACGCGCACGAGATCGTCGAGCTGGTGCGGAGCTCCGGCTATCCCGTCACGCGGATGCGCTAGCCGTGGACGACCGCCTGCTCTCGATCGCCGAGAACGCCAACACGCACCAGCCGCTCGCCGAGGGCCACCAGCGGATCGAGAACGACCGCTTCGTGCTGTGGACGGGCATCCGGTCGGAGCCGGCGTGGAACGTCGCCCAGCGTCTGCGGCTGACCGAGGCGACGATCGACGAGACGATCGAGGAGGTGCACGGCCTCCTGCGAGCCCGGGGCCGGACCGAGTGCAGCTGGGAGGTCGGGAGCTCGGCGACGCCGGCCGACCTCGTCGAGCAACTCCATCGGCGCGGCATGGTGGACGACGACGATCCCCACGTCATAGGGATGGTGCTGCGCCGCGAGCCACCGGCAGTGGAGGGCATCGAGGGCCGCCCGGTCTCGAGCTTCGAGGAGTTCCGCGAGGCGAACGCCGTGGCCTTCGCGGCCTTCGGGTCGCTCGCCCCGTCCGACGAGGCCCGCGAGCGGGCCCGGTACGAGGAGGAGGCCTCGGCAGGCATCCAG
>JBOHBE010000104.1:0-4989 GCA_050698235.1 Gaiellales bacterium | reverse complement strand
GTCCCGAGAAGGCCGGCCGGCGCGCTGCCATGTCGGCGAAGGCCGACGGCGCGTCCGGCGGCACCTCGACGCCCAGCCGCCCGGCGACGCCGGCGGCCAGCGTGTATCCCTCGAGGACGCTCTGCGGCGCCGTCGCGGCTGCGCGCACGCGCTGCGTGCGGCCCTCGAGGTTCGTGAGGGTGCCATCCTGCTCGAGCACGGTCGACGCGGGGACGATCGTCGTCGCCCATCCGCTCGAGTCGTTCTGGACCGCCGTCACCTGGAGGGCGAAGAACGAGCGGCCAAGCGCCGCCCGCCAGCGCTCGCCGTTGTGCCAATCCCCGACCGGGTCGGCCCCCAGCAGGACGATCGCCTTGATCCGGCCCTCCTCGGCCGCGGCCAGCGCCTCGTCGGGCGTGGACGATCCGAGGCCGGCGGCCTGGCAGCCGAGCTCGTTGGCGGCACGCGGCGTGCGAAGCACTGTCCAGCCGCGGGCGTGGGCGACGTGCGCCAGGACGGCAGCGATCGCGGGGCGCATCGGCCCGGCCCAGATGAGGATCGCCGCCGAGTCGCCGACGGCGGCCGACAGCTCGCCCTCGTTGGCCGCGGCGCGGAGGAGCTCGACGTGTGCGGTGCCGGGGCCGGCGGAGACATGGTGAGAGCCGCGGAGCGTCTCGAGGCGCGTGCCGCCCGCGCCGACCGTGACGACCCGGGCGCCGGCCTGCACGGCCTTGCGGATCCTGAGCTCGACGACTGGCGCCCTGTGGGTCAGGTCGGTGTCGCCGGCGACGACGATGGCGCCGGCGCCCGCGAGGTCGGCGATCGAGGCCGCGTGGGGCGCGAGCGTGTCCCAGCCCGCGGCTCCCTCCGGCCCGCACACCGAGACGCCGCCGCCGAGGCCCTCGTCGAGGAGCCGCGCCCACGCGTGGGCCTCCTCGTTGGTCTGCTCGCCCGAGGCGAGGACCGCGACCGAGCCTGGTCCGAACCGCTCCACGGTGGCGCGAAGCCGGTCGGCGACGTGGTCGAGGGCGTCGGCCGAGGCGACCTCCTCGAGCCCGCGCCCCCCGCGGATGAGGCCCTTCGTGATGCGCTGATCGCTCGCCAGGAGGCCGAACGCGTAGCGGCCCTTGTCGCAGAGCCAGCCCTCGTCGATCTCTGGGTGGTTGCGCGAGAGCACCCGCACCACGTGCCCCTCGCGGATGTTCACGGCCGTGTTGCAGCCGACGGCGCAGAGGCCGCACACGCTCGGGACCTGCTGGGTCTCCCACGGGCGCGCGCGGAACCGGTAGGTCGACGAGGTGAGCGCCCCGACGGGGCACAGCTCCGTGACGTTGCCGGAGAACTCGTTCGTGTACGGCCGGCCCTCGAAGGTCGTGATGATGGAGTGCGCGCCGCGGTTCTCGGGCACGAGCTGCATGTCGCCCGAGACGCCCTCCGAGAAGCGGGTGCACCGGTAGCAGAGGATGCAGCGCTCGCGGTCGAGCTTGATGAGGGGCGAGATCGGGATCGGCTTCTCGAGCGATCGCTTCGGGATCCGCATCCGCGTGACGCCGGGGCCATAGCGGAAGGTGAGGTCCTGGAGCGGGCACTCGCCGCCCTTGTCGCACACCGGGCAGTCGAGCGGGTGGTTCAGGAGCAGGAACTCGAGCACGGCGTCCTGGCCCTCGCGAGCGCGCTCCGAGAGCGAGTCGACCACCATGCCGTCAGCGGCGGGGGTCGTGCACGCGGTCTGGAGCTTGGGCATCCCCTCGATCTCGCAGAGGCACATGCGGCAGGCGCCGACCCCGGCGCCGAGACGCGGCTCGTAGCAGAAGACCGGGATCTCGATCCCGGCCTCGGCGGCGGCCTCGACCAACGAGAGGCCCTTCGCGACCGTCACCTCGCGTCCGTTCACGGTCAGCGTTACGGTGGTGGTGTCGACGGTCGCCATCAGTCGTCCTCGTCGTCCGGGTCGTCGTCATCGGCGTAGAGGCCCTGGGCCAGGCCGATCTCGTCGTCCGCCTCGGCCAGCCGGAGCAGGATCGGTACGACCTGCTCCGGGTCGGCGCCCGACTCGATCCGGCGGCGCGCGTCGAGGAACGCGTCGTGAAAGGTGTTCACGCCGGCGCCCCCGCGTGGTCGTGGTAGAGCGACGCGATCGGGCTCGTCTCGGTGAACGGGCAGCCGCCCTCGTCGATATGGCGCTGGAACTCCTCGCGGAACCGCGTCACGTAGCTCGCGACGGGCATCGCCATCGCGTCGCCGAGCGGGCAGAGGCACTTGCCGAGGATGCGGTCGCAGACGTTCAGCAGCAGGTCGAGGTCGCCCTGCGCCGCCTCGCCCATCTCGATGCGGCGGATGATGTCGACGCCCCATCGCGTCCCCTCGCGGCACGGCGTGCACTTGCCGCAGCTCTCGTGGCGGTAGAACTCCGCGACCCGGAGGGCCAGCTGCACCATGCACGTGCGATCGTCGATCACGACGATGGCGCCCGAGCCCGCCATTGACCCGGCCGCGGCGATCGACTCGTAGTCGATGCCGGTGTCGAGCTGGTCCGGGAGCAGGATCGGCGTCGAGGAGCCGCCGGGGATGATCGCCTTGATCGTCCGCCCCTCGGGCGCCCCGCCGCCGGGGCCCTCGATCAGGTCGCGCAGCGTCGAGGTGAGGGGTAGCTCGTAGTTCCCGGGGCGGCGCACGTTCCCCGACAGCGAGAACACGCGCGTGCCCTTCGAGCGCTCGGTGCCCAGCGCGGCGTACGCCTCGGCGCCCATCTGGAGGATGAACGGCACCGCGGCCAGCGTCTCGACGTTGTTGACGAGGGTCGGAGCGGCGTAGAGCCCCGCCACGGCGGGAAACGGCGGCTTCGAGCGCGGCTGCCCCCGCTCGCCCTCGAGCGACGAGAGGAGCGCGGTCTCCTCGCCGCATATGTAGGCCCCGGCGCCGCGGTGCAGCACCACGGTCGCGTTGTAGCCCGAGCCGAGGACGTTCAGCCCGACGTACCCGCGGCTGCGCGCGTCGTCAAGCGCTCGCCGCAGGACCTCGAACTCGGTGCGGTACTCGCCGCGGATGTAGATGAACGCCGAGGTGGCGCCGATCGCGTAGCTCATGATGAGGACGCCCTCGATCAGCGCGTGCGGGTTTCGGAGCATGATCTCGCGGTCCTTGAACGTGCCGGGCTCCGACTCGTCGGCGTTCACGCACAGGTAGGCGGGCCGCTTGTCCTTGGGCAGGAACGACGCCTTGCGGCCGGTCGGGAACCCGGCGCCGCCGCGTCCGCGGAGGCCCGACGCATCGACCTGGGCCACGACGTCGGCGGGCTCCATCGAGATCGCCTTGCGAAGCGACGCGTAGCCCCCCGCCTGCTCGTAGGCGTGGGCGTCGCGGCGGTCGCCGTCGAAGTCGAGCAGGATTCGGGTCGTCTCGCTCATCCGTCGCCTCGAAGCTCGCGGAGGATGCCCTCGACCTGGTCGGGCCCGCACGGCTCGTGGTAGCGCTCGTCGACCGAGACGACCGGCCCCCACCCGCAGCCGCCGTAGCACTCGACGGTGCGCAGCGTGAACCTGCCGTCGGGGGTGGTCTGGCCGGCGTGGATGCCGAGCTGCCGCTCGAGCTCGCGCAGCGTCTCGCCGGCTCCGACGAGCGCGCACGAGACGTTGGTGCACACGCAGATCTCGTGCGTCCCGGACGGCGCGAGCCGGAACATGTCGTAGAACGACGCCACCGACTTGGCGAACGCCGGAGTCAAGCCGGTCGCGTCGGCGACAGCCTCGAGCGCCTCGGTCGAGAGCCACCCGTACTCGTCCTGCGCGAGGCGAAGCGCGGGGATGATCGCCGAGCGCGGCTCGGGGTAGAGCGCCATCACGTCGAGGATCCGCTCGCGCAGCGGCTTCTCGGGCGCAGCATCGTGCGCCGGCGGCGGCATCGCGGGACGCGTCTCGAGCGCCCCGGCCATGGTCTCGGCGGCGGCGGGGTCGGTCACCGGTCGGCCTCTCCCATGACGCCGTCGAGCGAGCCGACGACCACGATCATGTCGCCGACGTAGCGGTTCACCGACATCATCGCCGTCGACTGGAGGCTGACGAAGCTCGGCGCCCTGAAGTGGGCTCGCCACGGCTTCGCCCCGCCGTCCGAGACCAGGTAGCAGCCGAACTCGCCTCGCGGCGACTCCACGACGTGGTAAACCTGGCCGGGCGCCACCCTGAAGCCTTCGGTCACCAGCTTGAAGTGGTGGATGAGCGACTCCATCGACGTGTGCAGCTCGTGGCGCGGCGGGAGCACGTACTTGCGGTCGTGGGCCATGACCGGGCCCGACGGCATCGAGTCGAGGCACTGCTCGACGATCTTGACCGACTCGTACATCTCGAGCGTGCGGCACATGAACCGGTCGTACGCGTCCCCGCCGGGGCGGGTGATGACGTCGAACTCGACCTGGTCGTAGGCCAGGTAGGGCTCAAGGCGGCGGATGTCGTAGGGGACGCCAGACGCGCGCAGGTTCGGCCCCGAGAGGCCCATCGCGATGGCAGTCTCGCCGGTGATCGTCCCGATCCCCTGGTAGCGCGACTTCCAGACGGGGTTCCCGGCCAGCAGGTCGAGGTACTCGTCGATCCGCTTGGGCATCTCGGCCAGGAAGCGCCGGCACTCGGCGTAGAAGCCCTTGGGCAGATCCTCGGCGACGCCGCCGAACTGCGGGTAGCGGTCGTGCATGCGGACGCCCGTCGCCATCTCGAAGAGGTCGAGCACGCTGTCTCGCTCGCGGAGGCAATAGAAGAACACCGAGAGCGCGCCCATCTCGACGGCGGACGTGCCCAGGTAGATCAGGTGGCTGTGGATGCGGTTCAGCTCGGCGAAGAGCATCCGGATCCACTGGGCGCGCGGCGGCACCTCGATGTCGATCAGCCGCTCGACCGCGCCCACGTACGCCAGCTCGTTGGCGAAGAACGCGACGTAGTCCATCCGCGGTGAGTACGGGATCCCCTTCCAGTACGTCTTCTGCTCGAAGTTCTTCTCGAAGCCGGTGTGGACGTAGCCGAT
>JBOHBE010000103.1:0-2563 GCA_050698235.1 Gaiellales bacterium | reverse complement strand
GAGCGCGTCAGAGCGGCGGGCGGCGATGGGGGCGAACGCCTGGGCGACGTCGACCATCACGTCGCCGACCTGATGGACGCCTGTGGTGATGCCCTCGGCCGCGAGATTCGTGACGGCGGTGTCGGAGGGGCAGAAGCGGAGGTCGGAGAGGATGTCGACCACCATGCGGTTCAGCTCCTCGGGCATGCGCCGGTCGAACGAGCGCAGGCCGGCCTCGACATGCCCGATCGGCACCTGGAGCTTGGCCGCGACGAGCGCGCCGGCGAGCGTCGAGTTCGTGTCGCCGTAGACCAGGACGGCGTCGGGGCGCTCGTCCTGGATGACGGGCTCGAGGCCGATGAGCATCCGTGCCGTCTGCTCGGAGTGGGTGCCCGAGCCGCTCTCGATCCGGCGGTCGGCCGGCCGCAGGCCCAGATCCTCGAAGAAGATCTGCGAGAGGTCGGCGTCGTAGTGCTGGCCGGTGTGCACGAGCACGTGGTGGCAGAGGTCGTCGAGTGCGCGCGCGACGGGCGCAGCCTTGATGAACTGCGGGCGGTTGCCCACGATGGAAACCACGTTCACGGCGGCCAGACTACTTGCCGAGCACGTCGTTGAGCGCGGTCGAGAGCTCGTTCTGGGTCAGCTCGCGCTGGAGCTTCCACGCCACGCGGCCGTCGGCGTCGAGCACGAACGTCGTCGGCTTGCCGATCAGGCCGAACGGCCCGACCAGGTGGTCGTGGGGGTCGAACACGATCGGCCAGCTCCAGTTGTAGTGGTGGGTGTACGAGAGGGCGCCGGCGCGCGAGTCGTCGATCGCCACGCCGACGAACTGGACGCGGCCCTTGTACGCGTTGGCGGCATCGGCGAATGCGGCTCCCTCGGCCTTGCACGGCGCGCACCACGAGGCGAAGAAGTTGATGACGACCGGCCGGCCGCGCATCCGGGCCAGGTCGACGCTCCCGCCGCCCAGCGTCGCCTCCTTCAAGGTCGGCGCCGCGACGCGCTTCGACGCAGAGATCGGCGCGGCGAGGTCGGCCCGCCGGAGCGAGTCCGAATGCGCGCGGCCGTAGAGGGCGATCGAGACGACCATCACCGTCCCCGAGACCAGCGCGATGATCCGCAGCCAGCGCTGCACGGCCGTATCGTAGGGTTAGACCGACGTGGGGACGGCGTCCAGGTTGCGGGCGACCGCCGCAACCAGCCTGGCCGTCGCCTCGAGGTCGGCGAGCTCGATGACCTCGTTCGGCGAGTGCATGTAGCGGTTCGGCACGCTGACGAGGCACGTCGCGACGCCGCCGCGCGACCGGTGCACGGCGTCGGCGTCGGTCCATGTGCTTCCTGACGCTGCGCCGAACTGGTGCGGGATGCCCTCGGCCGCGGCCACCTCGCCGACCATCTCGGCGAAGGCCGGGTGGACGCCGGAGCCGCGCTCGATCACAGGCCCGCCGCCGATCTTGATGTCGCCGATCTTGTTCTTCGTGACGCTCGGGTAGTCGGAGGTGTGGGTGACGTCGATGGCGATGGCGGCCTGGGGGGCCAGCGCGAACGAGCTCGTGTGCGCGCCCGCGAAGCTGATCTCCTCGGCGACCGACGCGACGCCGACGAAGCGCCACGAACCGGGCGTGTCGGCATAGAGGCGGGCCGCCTCGGCGGCGACGAACGCCCCGGTCCGGTTGTCCATCGCACGTGATGCCAGGCGCCCGTTGGCGAGCTCGACGACGGGCTGCTCGATGACCGCCAGGTCGCCCGGCCGGACGAGCGCGCGCGCGTCGTCCCCGCCGTTCGCCCCGATGTCGATCCATAGCTCGTCGAGCTTGATCGGCTTCTTGCGGTCCTCCTCGTCGAGGAGGTGGGTGGCCTTCTTGCCGATCACGCCGATGATCGGGCCCTGCTTGGCGAGGATGCGGATCCGCTGGCCGACCAGCACGGACGGCGTCCAGCCGCCGACGCCGTCGAACCACAGGTAGCCCTCGTCGTCGACGTGCGTGATCGCGAGGCCGATCTCGTCGATGTGCCCCATCACGACGACCGTCCGCTCGCCGGCGGAGTTCACCGTCGCGTGGCTCGAGCCGAGCGCGTCGGTCTCGACGGAGGCGAAGCCGGACGCATAGTCGCGCCAGACCCGGGCGGCGGCACGCTCGTCACCCGACGGCCCGGCGGCGTCGAGGAGGCTCAGGAAGAACTGGCGGGAGTCTTGGCGCATGGGCGCGAACGCTAGCGTGTTTACGGCGAAAGGCCGTTGGTAGACTGCGCCGTCGCGGGCCGTTAGCTCAGCTGGTAGAGCAGGGGACTCTTAATCCCAAGGTCGTAGGTTCGATCCCTACACGGCCCATCCGCGATTTCGGCTTGAACAAGCGAGTGTGGTTGTGTCCGAGGAGTCGGATTCCCGGCCGCGGTGCGCGGAGTATGGCGATTCTCGGGAGAATCACAGGATTTGCCGTGCCCCCGGACAGCTTCTCCTGGTCTAGTGAGGTGGGTCGATTACTCGGTCGACCACCCACAGACGTGAAGGAGCACCGTGTCCATTCTCATCGCCTCAATCATCGCCCCTGTCATAGCTGCAATCCTCGCCTCACTCTTCATG
>JBOHBE010000102.1:0-10885 GCA_050698235.1 Gaiellales bacterium | reverse complement strand
AGCACGAGCGTGCCGGCGAACAGAAACGCGAGTCGTGCTCTAAGCGACTGGAGCATCGTCAGCGACCTTGTAGCCCACGCCCCAAACGGTGGCTACGGGGCAGTCGTCGCCGAGTTTGCGCCGGAGTTGGCGCACGTGAACGTCCACGGTGCGGGTGTCGCCCGCGAAGGTGTATCCCCAGACGCGCTCGAGCAGCTGGTCGCGCGTCAGCACGAGACCGCGATGGTCGAGCAACTCCCAGAGGAGGTCGAACTCCTTGGGTGCCAGCTGGATCTGGGAGCCGGAGACGGTGACCTCGCGCCTGCCCGCATCGATGCGAAGCTTGCCGTGCTCCATCGCCGCCTCTTGCGGCTTTCGCTGTGCGCCTGTGGACCGGCGCAGGATCGACTTGATGCGCGCGACTAGCTCGCGTGGGTTGAACGGCTTGGTGAGGTAGTCGTCCGCCCCGACCTCGAGCCCGACGATCTTGTCGACGTCGTCGTCGCGCGCGGTCAGCATCAGGATCGGCACGTCGGATGACGAGCGGATCTGGCGGCACACCTCGAGCCCGTCGATGTCCGGGAGCATCAGATCGAGGACGACGAGGTCGGGCTTCGTCGCGTCGGCCTTCTGGAGCGCCTCGGTCCCGTCGCGCGCGATCTCGACGTGGTAGCGGGCGTTCTTGAGGTACATCGACACGAACGAGGCGATGTTCCGCTCGTCCTCGACCACAAGGATCTTCTCGGGCATAGGCATAGAGTACCGCGCTGGCTGGTCGGAGCCGGGGTTAACCGGTCTCAGAGTTTGAGGAACTTCCCGCCCGACGGCCAGGTCTTACGGCCTCCGCCGTTCAGGTGGTAGCCGCCCGAGCCCTTGATGTAGAAGCCGCCGCTCGCCACGACGCTCGCGCTCACCCCCGAGCCGCTGAGCGAGAGCCACCACACCGTGCTCGCCGAGAAGTAGATCCTGTTGTTGGCCTGGCAGACCGTGATGCTCTTGTCGCTCTCGTCCTTGAAGCGCTTGTCACAGCCGGTGAGCGACCAGTCCTGATGGCCGTTGTGGGACTTGTCCTGCACCTTGACGGTGCCACTCGCGATGCTCCCCCACTCGGCGCCGTTTCCGTTGATGTTGAGCGTTCCCTTCCCGGTGGCGTCGAGCGATCCGCAGTTCGAGCCGCAGGAGTGCGCAAGAAGCGCCGGCGCCCCCAGCGCGACCTGTGGCGCCGCCAGGCAAACGAGCGCGCACATCGCCACAATTGCGAATCGACCCATGCACTCATTGTCGGCGCAAGCGCCAATTCCATCCAGAACCCGCCTGTAAGCCTTTTGTAAGGGCTTCAGCGTGTTCTGGCTACTTTGCGACCTCTATCGCTCGCGACTCCCGGATCACCGTGACCTTGATCTGGCCCGGATACTCGAGCGACTCCTCGATCTCGCGGGCGATCTCGTGGCTGAGGAGCGCCGCCGCGTCGTCGTCGACGTCCTCGGGCTTCACCATGACGCGCACCTCGCGCCCCGCCTGCATGGCGTAGCAGCGCTCGACGCCGGGCTTCGACGTCGCGATCCGCTCCAGCGCCTCGAGGCGCTTGATGTAGTGCTCGAGGCTCTCCCCCCGCCCGCCGGGGCGGGATGCCGAGACGGCGTCGGCCGCGATCACGAGCACCGCCTCGACCGTCTGCGGCTCGACGTCGTAGTGGTGGGCCTCGATCGCGTGGCACACGCTCGGGGATTCGCGATACCGCTTCGCCATCTGGGCCGAGATCACCGCGTGCGGCCCCTCGACCTCGTGAGTCACCGCCTTGCCGAGGTCGTGCAGGAGCGCCGCGCGGCGGGCCGTCTTCTGGCTCGCGCCGAGCTCGGCCGCCATGATCGATGCCAGGTGGGCGCACTCGATCGAGTGCTTGAGGACGTTCTGGCCGTAGCTTGTCCGGTAGTGAAGGCGCCCGAGCGTCTTCACGAGCTCCGGGTGGAGGCCGTGGACGTTCGCCTCGAAGCAGGCCTGCTCGCCCGCCTGGACGATCTGCTGCTCGATCTGGGCCTTGGACTGGTAGAAGGTCTCCTCGATCCGCGACGGATGGATGCGGCCGTCGGCGATCAGTGTCTCGATCGTGAGGCGGGCGATCTCGCGGCGGACGCCGTCGAAGGCCGACAGCACGACCGCCTGCGGCGTGTCGTCGATGATGATGTCGACGCCCGTCAGGTTCTCGAGCGCGCGGATGTTTCGGCCCTCGCGGCCGATGATCCGGCCCTTCAGGTCGTCGGAGGCGAGCTGCACGACCGACACGGTCGTCTCGGCGGTGTGGCCGGAGGCAGTGCGCTGGATCGCGACTGAGAGGATGTTCCGCGCCCGCTTGTCTGACTCGAGCCGCGCCTCCTCCTCGATGCGGCGCACGAGCTTCGCCATGTCGGCGCGGCACTCCTCCTCGATCTTCGTCATCAGGGCGTCGCGTCCCTGGGCGGCGGTCATGCCGGCCACCTTCTCGAGCTCGGCGACCTGGGCATCGCGGGCGACCTTCAGCTCCTCCTGGAGCTGCTTGGCGTGGACCTCCCGGTCCGAGATCGACTGGTCGCGGCGGGCCAGATCCTCGAGCGTCGACTCGAGCTGGCCCTGGTTCCCTGCCAGGCGCTCTTCGATCTTGATGATCTCGGCGCGGCGCTCGGCCAGGTCACGCTCCTGCTCGGTGCGTTGCGCGAGCAGCTCCTCGCGCGCCGTGACGCGCGCCTCTTTCACCTGGGCGTCAGCCTGGCGGCGGGCGTCTTCCAGGATCCGCTCGGCCTCTCGCTCGGCGTCGCCGATACGGCCGCGGCGGCGGCCGTGCTCGAGCAGGACGCCGGCGCACGCTCCCCCGGCGAGGGCGAGCGCGATAAGCAACGGCTCCATCGCGTCTCCTTATGTACGTGCCGCCCGCTGGCGGCGGGGATCAGATCAGTCTGCCGACCCGGCCGCCGCCGTCCACCGGGGCGTGCCGAGGCTCGGGCCGCCTCCGCAGGCAGCGAAAGTTGAGCGCGAGCTGATCGAAGACGCGTACCGGTACATGCAACCCACCCTTGAGCAGGAGAAAGAACGACGACGCCGGCGAGGCCGGACTCGTGCTGGATGGTAGTCGAGCGGCGTCCGCTGCGGCAACGCGGGGCGGTCAGTCGAGGGCCGGACGGCCGACCGCCGCTGCGACCGCCTCGGCGTCGAAGCCGCGCCGCGCCAGGAAGCCCGCCGCCCGGCGCGCGGTGCGGTCGTCGTAGGGCGGCGGGCCGAACCGCTGCCGGGCGATGCGCTCGGCCTGGGGCCGCTCGTCGTCGGGGAGCGTGCTCAGAGCGGCCGCGGCGGCCGGCTCGTCGACGGCCAGCCGGGCGAGATCGTGTGCCGTGCGGAGGCGGCCATAGCCCTGCTCGCTGCGCGCCTCGGTCACCGCGACGGCGAGTCGGCGGTCGTCCACCTGTCCGAGGTCGGCCAGGCGTTCGAGGACACCGGCCGCGGTGACCTCGTCGACCTCCCAGCCGGCCATCCGGGCCCTGAGCTCGGCCTGCGAGCGCGGCCGTCGGGCGATTAGCCCCAGCGCGCGCCGCTCGGCCGCGTCGGCCGCGGCCGCCCGGCGGAGGGCGTCGACGCCAGGCCCGCCGAGCGCCGCGCCGGGCGTGAGCCGATGCTCGGCGATCCGGCGGTCGTGGACACGCACGACGTCGCCCGAGTCGAGGACGACGTCCACGGCGCTGTCGCCCGGCCGGCGTCGCCGGATCGCGGTCACATGCACCACGGCGCAGCGTTACTCGACGGACGAGAGCGAGGCGCCGTTCGTCGACGCCGCCTCAGCGGACGGTGCGTCCGCCTCGGCGACCGGCATCTTGACCGGGGCTTCCGGCGTGGCCACCCGCCTGGGGATGACGGAGTCGGGCAGAGCCTCCTGGATCGCGTCGAGCACCTTGTCGGTGACGTCCGGGTGCTCGACCAGGAACGCCTTGACGTTGGTCCGGCCCTGGCCGAGCCGCTCGTCGCCGAAGGAGAAATAGGAGCCCGACTTCTGGATCACCTTGTGGTCGAGGGCGACGTCGAGCACCGACCCCTCCCACGAGATGCCCTCGCCGTAGGCGATGTCGAACTCCGCCTGCTTGAACGGCGGCGCCACCTTGTTCTTGACCACCTTTACCCGCACGCGGTTCCCGACGGCTTCGGTGCCCTCCTTGAGAGTCTCGATGCGGCGGATGTCGAGCCGGACGGACGAGTAGAACTTGAGCGCGCGGCCGCCGGGAGTCGTCTCGGGCGAGCCGAACATGACGCCGATCTTCTCGCGCAGCTGGTTGGTGAAGATGCAGATCGTCCCCGTGCGGTTGAGCGTGCCGGCGATCTTGCGAAGCGCCTGGCTCATGAGGCGCGCCTGGAGGCCGACGTGGGAGTCGCCCATCTCGCCCTCGATCTCGGCCCGCGGCACGAGGGCCGCGACGGAGTCGATCACGAGCACGTCGATTGCGCCCGAGCGGATGAGGAGCTCGGAGATCTCGAGTGCCTGCTCGCCGTTGTCGGGCTGGGAGAGGAGCAGGTCGTCGACATTGACGCCGATACGGCGCGCGTAGACCGGGTCCATGGCGTGCTCGGCGTCGATGAAGGCGGCGAGGCCTCCCTTCCGCTGGGCCTCGGCGATGACGTGGTAGCAGAGCGTGGTCTTGCCCGACGACTCCGGCCCGAACACTTCGCAGACGCGGCCGCGCGGCAGCCCTCCGATGCCCAGGGCCACGTCGAGCGACAGCGCCCCCGTCGAGACGACGTCGATGCCGACCGGCGCATGGTCGCCCATCTTCATGATCGCGCCCTTGCCGAACTGGCGCTCTATCTGGCTGACGGCCGCTTCCAGGGCTTGCTCTCGCTCCATGTCCACTCCTCGATCGCGTAGGACGCTCCGAGGGGCGCGTCCATTTGTATTGTCGCAGCCGGCGCCGACGGCGCCGATCAACCCGAACACATGTTCGTCGGGGGATCGTAGAGCGGCCGTCGGACGACGGCAAGGGGGTCGGCGTCAGGAATGCGTGACGAGATGCGCGCGCAGGAGCTGCAATGCGGCCGTTTGTGCCCGGCCACGCACGGCCTCGCGCGACCCCGGGATGTCCATGCGCCGCGCGTCCTCGCCGGCCGGCGACGATACGTGCAGGTAGACGAGCCCGACCGGCTTCTCCTCCGTCCCGCCTCCGGGCCCGGCGATGCCCGTGACGGCGACGGCCGCGTCGGCTCCGAGGCGCGCCCGAGCCCCGTCCGCCATCGCCTTGGCCGTCTCGGCGCTCACGGCGCCGTGCTCCTCGAGGGTGCCGTCGGTGACCCCCAGGAGATCGCGCTTGAGCGCGTTCGAATAGGTGACCACGCCCCCGGTGAACGCCGCCGAGCTCCCGGCGATGTCGGTGAGTGCGGCGGCGACCATCCCGCCGGTGCACGACTCCGCCGTCGCGCCCGTCCATCCCCGCGCCCCGAGCAGGTCGAGCACGATCTCGGCCAGCGGCCGCTCGTCGGTCGAGAACACGTGGTCGCCGAGCTCGGCGCGCATCGTCCCTGCCAGCCCCTCTCCCGCAGCCTCGTGGCCAGGATCGGAGCGGATGTCGATCTCGATCTCGAAGCTTCGCGCGCAGATCGACGTCTCGACGCCCGGCGGGTCGCCCCCGGCCGTGCGGTGGATGTCGGCGACGTGCGACTCGCCGATGCCGTACGTGCGCATGAGCCAGCGGGCCCGGGGCTGGGCACCGGCGAAGACGTCGGCCAGCGCCCTGTGCTCGGGCGCGTCCTCCCACAGCCGGCGAAGCTCGGACGGCACTCCCGGCAGGACGACGACGACCGACCCGTCGACGGGCAGGATCAGGCCCGGCGCCGTGCCGGCCATCCCCAGCACGGACGCTCCCACGGGCACGTGGGCCTGCTTGCGGTTCCCGGCGTCGAAGCCCGCCCGGTCGAGGCCGTAGCGGACGGCGACCTGGTCGGTCCAGCGGTCGATCCGCTCGAGCACGTCCGCATCGAGCACGAGCTCCACCCCGGCGACTCGCGCGAGGGCTTCGACGGTGCGGTCGTCGTGCGTCGGGCCGAGCCCGCCCGAGGTGACGACCAGGCTCGCCTCGTCGATCAGCTCACGCAGCCCGCGACGGATGTCGTCGACCCCGTCCCCCACGACGAGCGTGCGCCGGACGGCGAATCCGTGATGCTCCAGGCTGGCCGCGAGGTGGGCGCCGTTCTGGTCGGCGATCACCCCGCGCAGGAGCTCGTTCCCGGTGAGCAGGATGGCGGCGGCGGGGCGGGTCAAGCCCGGATGTCGCTGCCGGACACGATCCGGATCACGCTCTTCGAGGACACCTTCGCGGGAAGCGTCACCGGCTTGCCGTTGACCGTGAGGGTCACCGCGGCGGGGTTGCCCAGACGCAGGAAGATGGGCGCACGCGCAGTGAAGACGACCCGTGACGAGCCGGTGACGGCCGGGTCGACCAGCAGCCCGTGTCCCAGATCCGTCCCCTTCGACGTCGTCACGCCGGCGCCGTTCGCGCCCCCCGTGGTCACGCGCACCCATGTGCTCGACGAGAGGACGAGCGCCACGTTGAGGCGCGGGCGCTCCGGCGACCCGTGGTTCTTGGTGGTCGTCTTGCCGTCGTTCCCGGAGGTCGTCGTCGGCGTCGACGTTCCGCCGGTGGGCGTGGTCGAGTTGGGATAGGGCGCCGTGGAGTTGGGGAATGTGGTCGCGAGCAGCACGAGGGCCGATACGGCGACGATCGCCGCGAGGACGATCATCACCAGGTTCGACTCGCGCCGCTGGCGTCGCTGATGGGGCCGCGAGCGCGGTTGCGATGCGATCTGCTGCTCCTGCGGCGCTCGGGCGTCGTGGTGGCGCGAGTTGAACTCGTCGATGAAGAGCTGGCCGTCGAGCCCCAGGTACTCGGCGTAGGCGCGGAGGAACCCCTTGGTGTACGTCGGGCCGGGGAGCACGTGGAACTGCTCCTCCTCGAGCGCGCGGATGTACCGCGTCCGAATCGCGGTATCGGTTTCGACATCGCCGAATGCGAGTCCGCGGCGCTCGCGCGCCTCTCTGAGTGCGGGACCGATCTCGAACATGGCTCTCACGGCCGTCTACGGCCGAATCCAGGTCAGTCTACTCCGCTTGCAGGATGGGCGCGACGAGCGGAACATCCGCCTGTCCGGCCCTGATCTGATCCTGGATCCGCTGGAGCCGGTCGACCGCCGCCGCGGGCACGGACGGAGCGATGAAGCTCACTCCGAGCACGTCCTGGCGCAGCCCCTCGAGCATGAGTCCCGGCACGAACCGGCCGGCCTGGACGGCCCTCGCCGCTGCGGCCACCGCCACCCACGGCCGGGGGCCGATGACGGCGAGCTGGTCTGCCCCGTCGATCATCTGGGGGGCAATGACCTGGCCGGCGGTCGGGTCGGAAAGGCACTCTGGCCGCTCCACGTAGACCACGTCCGCCGCCGTCTTGGCCCCGCAGGCCGCGGTCGTGACGTCGAGCGGCGCTCCCGCTGCGGCTGCACCGGCCCGCGCCGCGGCCGCGAGCTGGTCGCCACCGCCCGCAAGCGCCATCGTGCGGGCCCCGGTCAGTGCAGCCAGCGCGCCGGCGAGGTAGGCGGACTGGCCGCGGCTGATCTGGATCGCCAGCAGGTTTCCGGGCACCGGATCGGGTGCCGTCCCGCCGACGAGCAGGACGTGGCCGTCGGGCGAGCGCTGCGCCGCCCGCGCCGCCTGTGCGCCGTCCGTTGTGACGACCAGGTCGGCCGAGCCCGCGTCGCCGGTCTCCACCGCGCCGACAAACTCCTCGGCGGCGTGGACGCCGCGGGCGAGCGGCGCCGAGGGCGTGAGAAGCGCGATCCGCACGGGTTGGGCGGGAGCGGCGACGGGAGCGCCGGTGTCTGATCCGCACCCGGCCGCGAGGAGGGCGCACGCGATGACGATGGCCCGGGTCACGCCGTGCGCGGGAAGTACCGGTCGCGCAGGACGCCGGCCGTGCCTGCGGCTGCGGCCACGAGCACGCCGACGAAGAGGTAGCTGACGCTCTGCTGGCCGCAGTCGGGCGAGCATGTCTCGCTGCCGACGGTGATGCTCGAGGCGATGAGCGCCCCCATTCCCACAAGCGGCGCCAGCGCGGCCACGAGTCCCAGCCGGGCGCCGAAGAGCAGACCGAGGACGACGGCCTGGAGCATCAGCATGAGGCCCGTGTACTCCTGCGATCCGCGCGCGGCTCCCGCCGCGACGATCAGGATCTCGGCGGCCACGCCCAGCGCGACCGCGATCACGTAGTCGCGCACCTCCGGCCCCGGGCGGCGGATGCCCATGACCCGCGCCACCAGGGAGGGGTTCGCGTTGGCGAGCGACTCGAGTGCGGTCCGCGAGAGCCCGAACTGGAGCAGCGCCGCCTCGAGCCAGTCGTCGCCCGCCGCGACCGCGGCCGCCAGCCTGTTCCGCGCGGCCGGGGGCGATTCCGCGAGGACGCGGTCGATCCCGAGCGTCGCGGCTCCGAGGCGGCGATGGACGTGCTCGGGCTGGGCTGCGATCTCGAGACGCAGGTCGTCCAGCGCGAACTCGGCGAAGACGGCCTCCTCGCCGTCGAGGCTGCCGCCGTGGAGCGCGAACCCCTCGGAGTCGCCGAACGCGCGCTCGACCACCCGGGCGAACGCCGGCAGATCGGTCGCCCGGCAGACGATCTCGACCGGCGTGTCGTCGTTTGCGACGCCGAGCGGATGGGCCCCGACGAGCGTCGGCTGATACGGGGCGAGGACGTCGAGCACGCCGTCTGACGCGAGCCGCTGATACCAGTCCGCCGTCACGGGCTCATGCTACCCGGGAGGCGCGGCGACGGAGGGTCAGGTGGTGACGTCGTCCGGAACGTCGACGGCCGGCGACGACGCCTCGCCCAGGATCCGGTGCAGGTCGCCCTCGGTGATCAGCACCTTGCGCGCCTTCGAGCCCTCGTACCCCGAGACGATCCCACGCCGCTCGAGCATGTCGATCAGCCGCCCGGCCCGGGTATAGCCGACCCGCAGCCGCCGCTGGATGAGCGAGACGGACGCCGTCTGGTGCTGGGCGACGAGGCGGATCGCATCCTCGAGCACCGGATCGTCGTCGGCGTCGAGCGATCCCGAGCCGGCGCTCTCGGGGCCGGACTCGAGCAGCTCCTCCTCGAACGTTGGCTCGGCCTGGCGGCGGCACGCGGCCACGATCTGCGCGGTTTCGGACTCCGAGATGAAGGCGCCCTGCACGCGCTGGAGCTTGGACGTCCCGAGCGGCTTGTAGAGCATGTCGCCCTCACCGAGGAGCGCCTCGGCGCCGTTCATGTCGAGGATCACGCGCGAATCCGTCTGGGACGAGACGGCGAATGCGATCCGCGAGGGGACGTTCGCCTTGATCATGCCGGTGATGACGTCGACCCGGGGGCTCTGCGTCGCGAGCACGAGATGGATGCCGACCGCCCGGCTCTTCTGCGCGAGACGGATGATCGTGTCCTCGACCTCGGCGGGCGAGACCATCATGAGGTCGGCCAGCTCGTCGATGACGACGAGCATGTACGGGATCGGGTCCTGTCCGCGGGCGGCGCGGATCGTGTTCCACTCCGGGAGGTTGCGCGCCTTGACCGAGCTCATGAGCTCGTAGCGGCTGTCCATCTCGCGGACGATGTTCTGGAGCACGAGGGCCGCGTTCTTCATGTTCGTGACGACGGGCGTCAGGAGGTGCGGGATCGACTCGTAGTGGTTGAGCTCAACCCGCTTCGGGTCGACGAGGATCATCCGCACCTGGTCGGGCGTGGCGCGAAGCAGGATCGAGGCCAGGATGGCGTTGATGCAGCCTGACTTGCCCGAGCCGGTGGTGCCCGCGATCAGGAGATGGGGCATCCGCGCCAGGTCGCAGGCCACGCCGGCGCCCGAGATGTCCTTGCCGAGCCACGCCGTGAGCGGGCTCGACCCCTTGGGCGCGTCCTGGAAGATGTCGCCGAGCGTCACCAGGTTCGCGGACGTGTTGGGCACCTCGACGCCGACCGCCTGCTTGCCCGGGATGGGCGCGAGGATCCGGATCTCGGTCGTGGCGAGCGCATAGGCGAGGTCGTCGCGGAGCTGCGAGACCCGGCTCACCTTGGTTCCTGCGGCCAGCTGGAGCTCATAGCGCGTCACACGCGGGCCCGTGACCTTGCCCACGACGCGTGCCTCCACTCCGAAGCTGGCCAGCGCCTCGGTGAGGATCTTGGCCACGCGCTCGTGATCCTGGCCGGCGGCGTTGCCCTGCTTGGTGCGCGCGAGGATACTCGCCGGAGGCAGTCGATACGGAGCCCGCGGCGGCGCCGGGGGCGGCTCGGCGAGGATGACCGGCGTGGCCTCGTCGTCGATCTCTTCGGCGGCAGGCTCCTCGGGCTCGTTCCACTGCGGCTCGGGCGGCGGCTCTGGAGCGGGCGGAGGATCGGAGAGCTCCGGGATCTCGCCGTACAGGTCGGCGAACTCGCGGCTTCCGTCGAGCGGCGGATCCGCGACGGGCGGCGTGGGCAGGGCGCGAAGCGACGGCCGTCCCGCCGGCCGCTCGCGCACTCGCCGTCCGACCTCTCCCGAGAACCGCGCGCCTGCCTCGGCTGCGCGCGCCACGCCCCGGCCGGAGCTGCGCATCAGGAGGCCGACGGACGCCCCCGTCACGAGCACGATGGCGGCAAGCGTTCCGAGGACGACGATGAGGCTGACGCCGATCGAGCCGACGAGGTCGGTGAGGACGATCCGAGCGTAGGCGCCTGCGAGGCCGCCGTGCTGCTCGGCGGCGGCCGTGTCGGTCGATGACAGCGCGAGGACGAGAGTCGCGATCCCGACCACCGCACCGGTGCGGAGCGGCCGCAGCCTCCAGAGGCCGGTCTGGAGAAAGATTGCGGCGCCGGCCGCCACGAGCAGGATCGGCGCGACGGCCGTCGCG
>JBOHBE010000101.1:0-4737 GCA_050698235.1 Gaiellales bacterium | reverse complement strand
TGTAGGTGTCGGCCGGCGGGAAGTGGGCGAGCACCTCGGAGCCGTCGACCCCCTGCCACATGAACGTGTGGTGCGGCGGCGCGTTGAAGCGGTTCCACGAGAGCTTCTGGGTGAGGAAGCGGCCGATCCCGGCCCCGCGCATGATCTGCGGGAGCTGGCCGTTGTAGCCGAACACGTCGGGGTTCCAGAACTCGCGGCAGCGGCGCCCGAGCTCGCGCTCGAAGAACCGTTGGCCGTGCAGGAACTGGCGGACGAGCGACTCGCCCGACGGCAGGTTGCAGTCGGGCTCGATCCACGTCCCGCCGACGGGCACCCACCGCCCCGCCTCGGCATGCGCGCGGATCCGGCGGTAGAGCTCGGGATTCCGCTCCCGGATCCAGTCGTACTGCTGGGCTTGCGAGCAGGCGAACCGGAACTCCGGATAGCGGTCCATGTACGCCGTCTGCGAGCTGAAGGTCCTCACCATCTTGCGCTGCGTCTCGGCCAGCGGCCACAACCACGCGGTGTCGATGTGCGCGTGGCCGATCGCCGAGAGCTCGTGGACGTGCGAGCCGTTGCGGTGGGCCAGAAGCGCCTTCAGGGTCGCCTCCGCCTCGTCCCACGTCGACCGGTCGTCCTCGACCCAGACGTTGCAGAAGCGGTTGAGCTCGGCGAGCAGCTCGCCGGCCCACGACTCGTCAAGGCCGTTCACGGCGTCGGCCTCGAGCCTGCGGAGGACATCGAAGTCGTGATGGAGGTCCCACGCCCGGCGGTCGAACCGGGCGATCCGGCAGCGGTCGAGCACGACCGGCTCGAGCGACGCATACGGGCGCGGCAGCTCACCGAACTTGCCGTTGCACGCGAGCTCGACGCGCAGGTCGAGCCGCTCGCCGCCCGCGGCCGGGTCGAGCACCGGCGCGTCGACGCGGGCCCCGTCCGGGCTCGAGTTGAGCCCCTGCACCGGCCGCCCGTCCACCCACAGGGTCGCCTCGCTGTGGCTCACCCACAGCAGGTCGACGCGCTCGCCGGCCCACTCGACGGGGACGGTCGCCTCGACCCTGAACCAGTATGTGGCCCACAGCGGCCCGAAGCGGTCGCCGAGCGCGGCGTCGCCGTAGCCGAGCGCATCGGCCTCCGCGAGCGAGATCCTGTCGACCGGCCCCGCCACCCGGAGCGAGTCCGGATCGCGGCCGTCGGCGTGGATCAGGCCGCGGATCCGCTCGCCAACCTGGGCGATGCGGTCGCGCGTGTACTTGGGATGGCGCTGCACGGCTCGCGAAACCCTAGAGGGTTGGTCAGAGCTCGACGCGGACGAGCGCCCGGGCACCCAGCCAGCACGCCACAGCCCCGACCGCCGCCAGGATCGCGACGGCCGGAACCGGGCCGGCCACCGGCGCGGCCGCCTCGGGCAGGCGCTCGGCCACGAGCGCGCGACCGTAGGCGGCGATCGAGAGCTTGGACGCGGAGGCGGCAAACGTGGCGATCGAGCCCTCCCACAGCAGGATGTAGAGGACGCCGATCACGATCGGCCGGCGCGTGCGCAGCGAGAGCCAGCCGGCGACCCCGCAGTACGCCAGGGTCGCGAGGGCGACGCCTGCGACCGGCCACAGGATCGACGACGCGTCGATGCCGCCCTTGAGGATCAGAACGGCCGAGACGACCACGCTCGGGACGAGCAGGAGGAGCGTCGCCGTCCAGGCCGCCGCGACCTTCGTCGCGATCAGCCCGAGGCGGGATTGCGGCGTGGCGACGAGGTAGTAGATCGTGCCGTCCTCGCGCTCGTCGCCGAGCGCGCTCACCCCGATCACGAGCGCCACGACAGCGGCGATCGTCGGCACGAACAGCTCCTGCATCATGTGCGAGTAGAACCGGAGATGGTGGGCGCCCTGCTTGGCGGCCACCGCGTACACGAACGCCACCAGCACCGGCGCGAGCGCCAGAAGCACGAGGAGGATCGTGCGTCGCTGAAGCAGAAGCGCCCTGAGCGTCAGCCGGTAGACGGGGCCGATGATCACCGCGCGGCCCCCCTGGCACGGTCGTGCAGGTAGGCGTAGACGCTCTCGAGGTCGTCGCCGACGGGCTCCACCCGCCTGATGATCGTGTCGGTGCGCTTGGCGAGCACAGGCAGCGCGCGGCTGAATCCCTCGACGTCGCCGGTCTCGAACTCGAGAGTGCCGTCCTCGAACCGGACGGCGTCGACGGCACCCGTGTCGACCAGCGCGCCCGCAAGCGGACGGCCGTCGCCGCCCGCCGCAACGCGGATCGTCCGCGGCCTCTCGCTGATGAGCTGCCGGATCGCCGCCGTCTGCCCCTCGGCGACCAGGTGGCCGTTTACGAGCACCAGCACCTGCGGCGCCATCCGCTCCACCTCGTGCAGGACGTGGGACGACACGATCACCGTGCGGCCCTCGTGGCCGAGCCGGTGCAGCACCTCGATGATCTCGCGGCGCTGGGCCGGGTCGAGGCCGTTCAGCGGCTCGTCGAGCAGCAGCAGGTCGGGCTCGTGGGCGAGCGCCTGGGCCAGCTTCACGCGCTGGCGCATGCCGTGCGAGAAGCCGCCGACCTTGCGCTCGGCGACGTCGGCCAGGTCGACGGTCTCGAGCGCGCGGCCGGCTGCCGCGACAGGGTCGGCGACCTTGTGCAGCCGGGCGCACAGCTCGACGACCTCGCGCGCGGTCAGGAACGGCCACGGCGGGCTCTGGTCGGGGACGACGCCGACCCGCGCGTACACGTCGGGGTTCTGGCGCGGCTCGACGCCGAAGATCCGCACTGCCCCCGTACTCGGCGACGTGAACCCGGCGCAGAGCTTGAGCGTGGTGGACTTCCCGGCGCCGTTGTGGCCGAGCAGGCCCGTCACGCCCGGCCCGACGGTGAACGACACGTCGGCCACGGCGACGGTGTCGCCGTACCAGCGCGAGACGCCCGCGAACTCGATGGCCGGGACGTCCGTCACGACTCATCCCCCCGGAACCGCCACACGAGCACGAGCGCCGAGAGGGCGATCAGCGCGAGCCAGGTCATGACCCACGCGGTGTTCGACGGATCGCCCGGGTCAGGTGTGACCGGATAGAGGCTCTCGGCGACGTGGATGGGGACGGCGGCGAACGCGAGCAGGCGCAGGTTCTCGCCGTGCTCGACGTTGTTGGAGAGGATGCCGCCCACGATCGTCGGCACGATCAGGAACCCCAGGTAGCCGCCGATCGCAAAGGCCCGGCGGCCGGTAAGCGACGCGATCGCCAGGCCGACGAACGCAAAGAACAGCGCCATCGCGGTCCCGGCGGCGACGATACGGGGGATGTCGTGCAGGTGATCCTGGACGTAGCCGAGCGGATGGGTCGCGAAGAGCACGTTCCCGGCATAGAGGATCGCCGGCGGGAGCACGGTGACGAGCATCAGTGGCAGCAGGGCGGCGAGCACCTTGCCGACGACGTAGTCGGTGCGGCTGATCGCCGTCGCGAAGTAGAGCGCGAGCGTCCCGTCGCGCCGGTCCGGGCAGAGGAGCTCGGGCGTGACGACGACGGCGAACACCAGGATGACGAGCCCCACGATCCCGGCGTAGTCGCTGTAGGGGAGCACCGTGGCGAGGTTGTCGTTGATGCTCGACGCGAAGAGCGCCCGCAGGCCGAGCACGATCAGCACCGGGAAAAACGCGATCAGCGTCAGGGCGATCGGGATGATCTTGGCCTTCCAGCCGCGCTTGGCGCCGAGCGCCCGAAGCGCGCTCCAGCGCGTCATCGACCAGAGCGCCGCGAGCCGCCCCGAGCGAGGCCCGTCGTAGCGGTGGAAGCGCACATCGTGGACGCGGCCCTCGATCACGTCAGGTCTCCGATCAGCGCGTCCTCGAGGGTCGGGCCGGCCGGGCGGAGCTCGCGCAGCCCGGCGTCGGTCTCGGCCGCCGCGTCGCGCACGGCCCGGAGCATGGTGTCGGCGTCCGGCCCTGAGACGAGGACGTGGTCGTCGCGCACCGTGGCCGAGAGGCCGGCTGCTTCGAGCCGGGCGACGAACGCCGCCGCGTCGCCCGAGACGACAACGCGTGCCTCGCGCTCGCTGGCGCCAGAGGCGTCGGCGAGGACGCGCGACCCGGCCACCCGGCCGTCGCGGAGCACAACCACCGCGTCGCACGTCCGGACGACGTCCTCGAGGACGTGCGACGACATGATGACGGCGATCCCGAGCTCGGCAGAGAGGCGGCGGACGAGCGCGAGCATCTCCTCTCGCCCGGCGGGATCGAGCCCGTTCGTCGGCTCGTCGAGGATGACGAGACTCGGCGAGTGGACGATCGCCTGGGCCAGGTTGGTGCGCTGGCGCATCCCGATCGAGAACGTCCGGATGAGGCGCGAGCGCTCCTCCTCGAGGCCGACCTGGAAGAGCACCTCCGACGCGCGCAGCACGGCGACCCGTCTCGGCAGGCCGCGCAACTCGCCCATGTGCACGATGAAGTCGCGCGCGGTCATGCCCAGCGGCAGGCACATGTTCTCGGGCATGTAGCCGAGCAGCCGGCGGATCTCGCGCGCCTGGTGGGCGGCGTCCATGCCGAGCACGCGCACCTGGCCCGAGTCGGGCTTCACGAGGCCCAGCATGGACTTCATGAAGGTCGACTTCCCGGCGCCGTTCGCGCCGAGCAGGCCGAGCGCCGGGCTCGTCACCACGGCCGAGACGTCGTCGAGCGCCGTCACCTGGCCGTAGCGCTTCGTCACGCCCGCGGCCTCGATCAACGGCTGGTCGGGAGGCGTCACTCCTTCATGGTAGGCGGGTCGG
>JBOHBE010000100.1:0-2785 GCA_050698235.1 Gaiellales bacterium | reverse complement strand
ATGAAGGCGTCGAGCGGCTCGCCGGCCTTCTGAGCGTCGGCCGCCAGGCTGTCGAGGTCAGGGCCGACCGTGCCGGTGGTGCCCGCCGCAGCCAGCGTGTGGCAGCTGCCACAGCCGGCGGAGCCTGTGAAGAGCACCTTGCCGTTGTCAGCGTTCCCGGCCGCCCCGCTCGTCGAGCCGCCCGTCGATCCGCCGCCCGTGTCCGGGGGCGGCGTCGAGGTCGGAGTCGAGGCCGGGCCGCTTGAGAGCGACGCCGTCGAGAGCGGCAGCGTCCCCAGGCCGACGCTCGATGCGCCGCTCGTCGTCGTGCCCGCGAGGACGATCACGATGATCATCGCGACCACACCTCCAATGGTTCCGATGAGCCCGGCGGCGAGGACCTTGATCATGGCCGCGCGCACTATAACGGGTGGGGCGGCGCGGGCAAAATACCGCAAGCAGGGGATACGAAGGGCGGCGTCGAACGCCGAGCCGAACATCACGATGCTCGACAAGCGTGACATCCAGACGCTGATGTATTGCATCCGGGTCGCCGAGACTGCCGGCCAGTGGCAGCACGGCTACCCGGCGCGATCGCCCAACGAACTCGAATGCAAGCTCGCAGAGCTGATGCGCGAGGTCGAAGCGGGCAGCATCCGCGCCGCCGCCTGATCTTCCCCCCGCACTGGTACCGTGGCGTCGCCGTGCGCGCGTTCGTCGCCATTCCCCTCCCCGACGCCCTGAGGGAGGAGCTTGCGGCGTACGGGGAGCACGCGGCACGCGACCTCGGGGCGCGGCCGATACCGGCCGAGAACCTGCACGCGACCGTGCACTTCCTCGGATCGGTCCGCGACATCGACGCCATCGCGCTGACGAACGTTCTGGCGCCCGTGTGCGCGGCGTTCCCGGCGTTCTCGCTGGAGGTGGCCGACGCGGCGCTCGCCCCGCAGGGGCGGCCTCGGATGGTGTGGGCGAGGCTCGAGTCTCCGGAGGGTCTCGGCGAGCTTGCGCGCGCCCTGGCCGCCGCCGCCGCGCGCCTCGCCCCGGATGCCCGGGCACCGCGGACCGGGAATGCGCACGTGACGCTCGCCCGGCTCCGGCGGCCGCCTCCGCGCGGGACCGCGCTGCGCCCGCTCGCAGCGGCCGGGACGGCCGTCGCGGTCGACGCGTGCACGCTCCTGCGGTCGGAGACCGGTCGCGGCGGATCCCGCTACACGACCGTCGCAGCGCTGCCACTCGGGCCGGGCTAGGTTACTCGGGCCGGCGGAACCGCGCCCTCCACACCCTGAGCTCGAACGTCGGGGCGCCGATCAGCTCGCGGGCGTGCTCGGCCGCCGACCCGGTGCAGCCGGCGAGCTCGAGCCAGGTATCGACCTCGAACAGGCGCTGCCACACCTCCTCGGCGTCGAGCTCGAGGCCGGCGCCCAGCAGCGGGACGCGCGGCTCGCCGCCGGTGATGAGACGGCCGTGCTCCGGGTCGCGCAGCCGCTCGATCTCCTCCCACCGGCGGGCGCGGGCCGGGTCGTCGTCTGCGATGAAGTCCTCGAGCACGATCCGTCCGCCCGGGGCCAGCACGCGCGCCATCTCGTCGAGCGCGCGCGGCGGCCGCGCGATGTGATGCAGGCTGTTGATGCATGTCACGAGGTCGAAGCTGCCGTCGTCGAACGGCAGCTGCTCGGCCCGGCCGAGCGCCCGCCCGATGCCGTCGGGCACGAACTCGAGGAGCCGCGCCGACGTGTCGAGCACGGTGATCGCCCCGACCTTTGGCAAAAGCGCCGCAGCCAGGGCGCCCGGCCCACCGGCGACGTCGAGCGCCCGGTCTCCGGGCGCCGGCTCGCACCACCCGACGAGGCCCGACCAGTCGCGCGACGCGGCCATCGCCGCATAGCGCTCGGCGGTGCGGTCGAAGCGGCTACCCGCTGACAAACGCCACCGCCTCGTCACGCGTCGTCACGGCACCCGCCGCCTGCTCCTCGGCCAGGGCGGCGACCAGCTGCCCGATCCGCGGCCCCGTGGCCCCGGTCATCTCGGAGATCTCGTCGCCGCGAAGCAGCGGCTCGCGATCCTCGGACTCGAGCTCGGCGACGACCTGGAGCAACTCGTCGGCCGTCTGGGTGTGGGCTCGCACATACGCCTGGCGCGCGCGGACGCCGCGCGTTGCGAAACGGTCGGCGAGCGACACGACCACGCTCGCCCGAGTGTGCGGAGCCGTGGCCTCGAGGTAGCGGTAGCCGTCCCGGCGGCCGATCGGCCGGTCGTGCACCATGAAGCCCAGCCGCAGGTGCTCGGCGACGAGGAGCGCGCAGAAGCGGATCGTCGACGTCGCCGCCCGCCAGCGCTTCAGGATGCGCGCGGCGGTCTCGGCGCCCTTGCGGTCGTGCCCCATGAAGCCGATCCGGCCGTCGTCCGAGACGGTGCGCGTGCTCGGCTTCTCGATGTCGTGGAAGAGGACGGCGAGCCTGAGCGCGGTGCGGGCGTCGAGCTCGTCGCCGACGGTCTGGTCGAGCGCGGCGTGCAGCGATTCGGCGTGACGGGGCAGGTAGTGCTCGGGGTGCGCGGCGATGTCGGCCGCGGCGTCGAGCACCTGGAGCGTGTGCTCGAAGACGTCGAGGTGATGGAACGGGCTCTGCTCGCAGCCGCGCATCGGGGCGGCCTCGGGCAGGATCACGTCGAGGACGCCGAGCCCGTCGAGCAGGCGGACGGCGGCATCGGGATGGTCGGGCGTCATGAGGCGCCGCACCTCGGCGTAGATCCTCTCGCCGGCGGGCCGGTCGGCCAGGTGGGCGTCGCGGCGGGCCAGCCGCTC
>JBOHBE010000099.1:0-9336 GCA_050698235.1 Gaiellales bacterium | reverse complement strand
CCGCAGAACACGATCACGCCGGCTTCCGTAGCGGCCGCCTGCTGCGAGAGTCCGAGCGAGTCGCCGACGTAATCGGCCACGTCCTGCACCTCGGGTACCTGGTAGTTGTGCGCCAGAACGATCGCCTTGCGCTCGGTTGCCAGCTCGCGCACCTCGTCCTGCATGCGCTCGGTCATCGTTTGGGTCATGACTGCCACGGGTGTACCTCCAGCGAGACGTCGAGCGCCGTCACCGAGTGGGTGAGGGCCCCGATCGAGATCGCGTCGACGCCGGTCTCGGCGACGGCGCGGACTGTGTCGAGCGTGATACCTCCCGAGGCTTCGAGCCGGGCGCGGCCTCGGGTGCGGGCGACGGCCTCGCGCAGGAGGCCGGGATGCATGTTGTCGAGCAGGATCGTGTCGGCCCCGGCCCTGAGCGCCTCGTCGAGCTGGCCGAGGTCGTCGACCTCCACCTCGATCGCGAGCTCCGGATTGGCCGTTCGAGCGGCCTCGATCGCCGGGGTGATGCCGCTGGCGATCGCGACGTGGTTGTCCTTGATGAGGATCGCGTCGGCGAGCCCCATCCGGTGATTTCTCCCGCCACCGCACGCGACGGCCCGCTTGTCGAGCGCCCGCAGGCCGGGTGCGGTCTTGCGCGTGTCGAGGATCTCGGCCCCGGTGCCGCGCACCGCCTCGACGTAGGCCCGGGTGGCGGTGGCGATGCCGGACATGCGCTGCACGAGGTTCAGGCCCGTGCGCTCGGCGCTCAGGACGGCGTGCGCCTTGGCGTGGATGCGGGCGACGGTCTCCGGCGGCGACGCGACCAGCTCGCCGTCGTCCATGAAGAGCTCGATCTCGGCGTCCGGGTCGAGGAGCCGCACGCATGCGATCAGCTCGGCCGTCCCGCAGATGACGCCGGCGGTCTTGACGACCACGTCCGCGGCCACCTCGAGATCGCGGGGGACGATCGCCTCGGTCGTGACGTCGCCGGCGCCGAGATCCTCGGCGAGCGCCTGGCCGATCACGTCGTCGACAGTGTCGCTCTGCATGCCACGGGCCCCTCCAGGGCCGGATCGACGTCGGGGTAGTCGCGCCGCAGATGGGATCCGCGGCTCTCGCGCCGCTCGAGCGCGGCGGCGGCGATCAGGGTCGCGACGCGGGCGGGGTTCGACTCGGGCTGCGCGTCGAGCCAGGTCAGGAGCTGCTCGAGGCCCTCGCGATCGCGTACGGGCCCGGCTCCGCTCCACATCCGGCGCCGGAGCTCGGCGAGCCGCGCCCTCGCCAGCGGCCGTTCGGGCGGAGGTGTCTGAGCCACGTCATGCGGGACGGCGTCGAGCCCCGCAGCGACCGCGCGCTGCGCGAACACGAAGCACTCGAGCAGCGAGTTCGAGGCCAGCCGGTTGGCGCCGTGGGCTCCCGTGCAGGCGCTCTCGCCCGATGCGTAGAGGCCGGCGAGCGAGGTCGCGCCGTGGAGATCCGTGGCGATGCCGCCCATCAGATAGTGCGCCGCGGGCGCCACAGGAACCGGATCTGCGCACAGGTCGATCCCGAGCCGGGCGCAGCCCTCGACCAGGTTGGGGAAGCGGCTGCGGACGCCGGCGGGGTCGAGGTGGCGGAGCGACAGGTAGCTGGCCTGGCCGGCGTCGAGCCGGGCCTGGATGACCCTCGTGACGACGTCGCGCGGCGCCAGCTCGGCGTCAGGATGCTCGTCGACCATGAACCGCTCGCCGGTCTCCGAGACGAGGAACGCGCCCTCCCCGCGTACAGCCTCCGAGACGAGGAACGCCCGTCCGGCCGTGGCAACCGCTGTGGGATGGAACTGGACGAATTCCATGTGGCGGACGTCGGCGCCGGCCCGATGCGCGATCGCGATCCCGTCGCCTGTCGCGCCCGGCGGGTTCGTCGTCCGCGAGTAGAGCGCGCCCGCTCCGCCCGTGGCGAGGAGCGTCATCCGCGCCCGCACCGCCTCGAGCTCGTCGTGGCCGAGGATCCACGCGCCCGCGCAGCCCTCTCCGTTGGTCACGAGCCCGATGGCGGCGGCGTGCTCGACGACATGGATGCGCGGATCGGCGGCCACCCGGCCGATGAGCGTCCGGGCGATTGCCGCTCCCGTTGCCGTGCCGCCGGCGTGGAAGATGCGGTTTCGGCTGTGGCCGCCCTCGCGGGCGAGCTGGGGCATGCCGTTCTCGTCGCGATCCCACTGCACGCCGAGCCGGCCGAGGTCGGCGACGCGGTCGACGCCCTCGCGCACGAGCACCGCTGCGGCTGCCGGGTCGGCCAGGCCGCGCCCCACGGCGAGCGTGTCGGCCAGGTGAAGCTCCGGGTCGTCGTCGGGGCCGACCGCCGCTGCGATGCCGCCCTGGGCCATGAAGGAGTTCGACGCCTGCAGCGAGCCCTTCGTCACGAGCATCACGCGCGCGCCGCGGGCAGAGGCCTCGAGCGAGGCGTAGAGCCCTGCAAGCCCTGCCCCGACGATCAGGACGTCGGTGCGGTGAGACGCTCGTTCACGCACGGCGATGGGCATATTAGCCGAAGTGACTAAAACTCGCTGGGAATGGAGTTCGGGCCCGGAGCGTTCGGAAGAAGGCATGCTTCTCCTGGCTGATACGCTCGCGGGCATGGCCCCTGAGCCCGACTCGCCGTCCTCTCCGGGCGCCGCGCAGGCGGCTGCCGCCCGCGACCGCGCGCGGTTCGAGGAGGACGCGCTCGCCCACGCCGAGCACCTGTATCGCATCGCGATTCGGCTCACGGGATCGTCCCAGACTGCCGAGGATCTCGTCCAGGAGACCTACCTGCGGGCGTTCCGGGCCTGGCGGTCGTACTCGCCGGGCACGAATCTCGCAGCGTGGCTCGCAACCATCATGCGAAATGCCAACATGGACGAACTTCGCCGCCAGAGCCGGCGCCCGCCGTCTGAGCCGCTCGACGAGCAGGGCGACTACTACCTGTACAACCGGCTCGCCGAGACCGGCCGCGAGCCGCAGGAGCGCGTCCTCGCCCGCCTGTCGGGGAGCGGTGTGGTCGAGGCTCTGAGCGATGTGCCCGAGAACTTCCGCGAGGTCGTCGTGCTGGTCGATGTCGGCGACTTCTCCTACGCCGATGCCGCCGAGATCCTGGGGATCCCGATCGGCACGGTCATGTCGCGGCTCTACCGCGGCCGGCGGCTCCTGAAGCAGCGGCTCGCGGAGCTGGCGGACCGGGAGGGGGCGGCATGAGCGTCGATCCGTGTCACGGCGCCGAGCATCTGATGCAGCCGTATCTCGACCGCGCGCTGACCGAGACCGAGGTCACGAGCATCGACCTGCACCTGCGCGAGTGCGACTACTGCAACGACCGCTACATCTTCGAGCGGCGTTTGCGCGAGGTCGTCCGCGACTGCTGCTGCGGCGAGGTCGCGCCCGCCGGATTCGTCGATCGCCTGCGCCTGCGCTGCTGCGGTCAGGACGACGGCGCGTAGTCGACATCTCCCGGCGGCCGCAGATCGCGGCAGTCGACGAGATCCGCACCGAGCGGCCTCACCGGGGTTTCGCCGTGCCATGGGATCTCGTCCCAGAGAGCGCGCGGGATGACCACGGGGTGCGAGCGCCCGGCGCCGTAGTCGGCGGCGAGCACGCGCGTCCCTGGGGTTGCCTCCGCCATGCGTGCGACCGCCGAGGGGTCGAGCGCAGGGCCGTCGCCCAGCACGATCAGCGCCCGGTCAGCGTCCGCCGGGAGCGCCGCGAGCCCGGCGTGGAGCGACGCCGCCTGGCCGTCGCGCCACGTGTCGCACACGACGGCGCGGGCGCCGTGCAGGTCGACGTTGGCGAGGATGTCGCCCGCGTGGGCGCCCAGCACGACGATCCGCTCACCGATCCCGGCGCCGGCGACCGCCGCGAGGGCGCGCTCCACCATCGGCACGCCGCCGACGGGGTGCAGCTGCTTGATGCCGCCTCGGAACCGGCGCCCCTGCCCCGCAGCCAGCACGACGGCTGCGATCACACGTCGAGGACGATCGAATCGGCGATCTGGAGCGTGCGGCCGGCGGCGCGGCTGTAGATGCGGGCCGCGTCGGGGTCCTCGATGGCGAGCGCCTGCGACCACAGCTCCTCGGCCACGTCGAGCAGGCCCTCGACGACCTCGAGCTCGCCGTTGCCGTTGGTGTCGCAGGCCCGCCGTGCCAGGCCGATCGCGCCCGGCATGTCGGGGAGGCGCGTCCACAGGAGCGTGGTCGCCATGATGAGGTACTCGTGCACCCGCACCCGCTGGAGCGGCACCGTGCGGTCGCGCGCGACCAGTGGCGGCGACAGCACCGGCGCGGGCTCGCCGCGGGCGGCGCGCTCGGCGTTCCCCCACATGATCGCCCGCAGCTGGTCGGGTGTCGCACCCGCACGGCGGAGAGCCGTCCCGAGCTGAACCTGGGCGATGCCGCACATGCCGTAGGGCGCGTCGCTTGCGAACGCAATCTGCTCGGGCGAGGCGGTGGCAAGCAGCGCACGCAGGTCGGTGTTCGACCAGACGGACGTGTCGTAGAGGACGTTGGGGTGGTCGAGCAGCGTCCTGCCGATGTGCTGAAGGTCGGCGATCGCGGCGTGGGCCAGGATGAGCTGCGCCTCGGGGTGGTGGTCGACGAGGCGCCGCAGGTCGTCGGCGATCGCCGGCAGGCCGCGGCCGGCGTGGATCAGGATCGGCACGCGCCGCTCGGCGGCCAGCCGGAACACCGGGTCGAGTCCGCGCTCGCCGAAGTCGAATTTCTGCGCCCGGGGGTGCAGCTTGATGCCGCGGGCGCCCCGGTCGAGGCAGCGCTCCGCCTCGGGGATCGGCTCGGCTGTCAGGTCGAGCCGGCAGAACGGGACGAGCGCCCCGTCGGACGCCGCAGCCCACTCGAGGACGCGGTCGTTGGGCACCCGGTAGGCCGGGAAGCGGTCAGGGTCGTTCAGCGGGAACGTGAACGAGCGATCGACGCGGTAGGCCACCATCGCGGCGAGCAGCTCCTCGGGCGACTGGGTGAAGCCGTCCTCGTCAACGCCCAGATGCGTGTGCGCGTCCCAGACCCTGATGTCATCGGGGAACGCGGCGCGGATGCGCTCGAAGTGCTGGTTGAGGACCCGTTCGAACCCCGGCGTGGGCACGGGCGAACGCTATCAGCGGTCGGGTGATAGCTTGTCCGTATGACCACAGGACTGCTTATGCTCGCCGATTCGGTCCGCGATGCGGACCTGTTCCTCGCGACCGGGATCTCGGTCGTCGACCCGTTCATCTACGTCGAGACGAACGGCAAACGCGTCATCGTGACCAGCGAGATCGAAGCCGATGCCGCCCGCCGCAACTCGACTGCCACGGACGTGTGGCTCGGCTCAAAGTTCGGCATCCGTCAGCTGATCGCCGACGGAATGGAGTGGTACGACGCCGAGCTCGAGTTGCTCCACCGGGTCGTTGCCGACCTGGGCCTCGACGAGGTGGTCGTGCCTCCATCGTTCCCGGTCGCCGCGGCGGATCACCTCCGCGGAAAAGGCGTCGCCGTGCTGCCCGACCGTAAGCGGTTCGAACTCCGGCGGCGAGTCAAGGACGAGCGCGCGCTCACGGGGATCCGTGCTGCGCAACGCGGCACCGAGGCCGCGATGGCCCGCGTCGTCGAGGTTCTGGGCTCGTCCACCCCGAAAGGCGACGGGCTCGTGTTCGAGGGCGAGGAGCTGACGGCCGAGCGAGTCCGCGCCGAGGTGATCGCGACCCTGCGGGCGCACGGGTGTGAGGGCGAGCCGCCGATCACGAGCCCCGGCCCGCAGGGGGCGTTCGTGCACGAGCTCGGCACCGGCCCCGTCCGGCCGGGCGAGTCCCTCATCGTCGACATCTTCCCCGTGCACGCCGAGAGCCGGTTCTGCGCCGACATGACCCGCACGTTCTGCTTCGGTGAGGCTCCCGAGCTCCTGCGGCACATGCACGCCACTATCCGCGAGGCGGTGAAGCGGTCGACGGAAGCCATCCGGACCGGCGTGAACGGAAAGCAGGTGTGGGAGGCGGCCTGCGACGCGATCGAGGCCGGCGGGTACCGCACCGAGCGCAGCATTGGCCCCGGCGAGTCGCTCGACGAGGACTTCTTCCATGGCCTCGGCCACGGCGTCGGCCTCGAGGTCCACGAGGCCCCGGGCCTGGGCCTCTCGGGCGACGACCTGATCGCAGGCGACGTCGTGACAATCGAGCCCGGCGTGTACCGGAAAGGATTCGGTGGCGTCCGGCTCGAGGACCTGGCCGTCGTGCGCGACGACGGCGCAGAGGTGCTGACGAACTTCCCGTATGACATGGAGATCCATGCCTAGAGGCGGCGTGTCGCGCCCCGCGTTCCACGTCGACGATCCCGTCGCCGTCGGCCGCAGGATCCGCGATCTGCGCCAGCAGCTCGGGCTGTCGCTTCGCCAGGTCGCCGGGCCCGGGTGCTCGCCCGGATACCTGTCGCGAGTGGAGCGCGGCCAGCGCGTGCCGTCGGTCAGCGTGATGGCCGATCTGGCCGACAAGCTGGGTACGACGCTCGAGGACCTGGGCGGTCGCGACATCCGCACGCGGGTCCCCGAGTCGCGCCTGCTCGATCTCGAGCTCGCCGCCAGGATGGGCGATGCGTCCGCGCCGGACGAGGTGCGCCGGGCGCTCGAGGATGCGAGCCGGATCGGCGACCGGCGCGCCCAGAGCAGGCTGCTCGAGGTGCTCGCCCATCTCGCGGCGGAGGAGCGCCGTGATGCCGAGGTGGTGCGACTGTGTGAGCAGGCGATCGAGGCGGCGCCGGTTCCGGCCACGAGCCGAGCCCGGCCGGCGCTCCACGAGGTACTGGGGCGCGCGTATGCCGGCCTGGGGCAGATGAACCGCTCGATCGACGTCCTACGCTCCGCGTTCGACGAGGCCCGGGCCGAGCCGGCCGATCCGTGCCTTGCGGTGCGGTTCGGCGTTCTTCTGGCGAGCGCGTACACAGACGCCGGCCTCGGTGACGAGGCCTACCGCACGCTCGATGTGATCAGGGGCGACCGCGATGTCCTGAGCGACCCGGTGACACATGCCCGGCTCGAGTGGGCGATCTCACGGACGTACGCCGAGCACGGCCAGGCCGACCTCGCCGAGCGCTACGCACGGCGCGTCGTCTCGGCGCTTGCCCACGGCGAGCATCTGCTCCTGCTCGGCCGGTCGCACATGCTCCTCGGCAGCATCCTCCTTGATCGCAGCCATCGCGCCGAGGCCGATGCCGAGCTCGAACGTGCGGCCGACGTCCTCGAGCGCGGCGGCGCCGCGAGGCCCGAGCTCGCCCTCCTCGACTACGAGCGCGGGCGAGCGGCGCTCCTCGACGGCCGGCTCGACGACGCCGCGACGCTGGCCCGCGCCGGCCTCGATCGCACCGAGGCGACCGAGCCCGGAACGGCCGGGATGCTCTACACGCTGCTCGCCAAGATCGCGCTGGCTCGCGGCGAGCTCGACGAGTCCCGGCGCCTGTGCAACGAGGCGGCCGGTGTCCTCACGGGAACGGTCGCCGTGCACTACCTCGACGACGTCTGGCAGACGCTCGCCGACGTCGAGGAGCGCGCCGGCGACCTGCCGGCCGCGCTCGCTGCCCTGCGCCGCGTCACCGCTGGGCGGCTCCACGTGCCCAAGACCTAGGCGCGGCTAGCCGTGCGCGGGGTGGACGATGACTCCGGCGACGCGCGGCCGCTCGTCGACGCGCCGGAGCCAGTCCTCGATCCGCGGGTACCTGCCGTCGAGGGAGAGGTGCTCGGCAAGGATCCGGTGGAACCGCTCGTCGTCATCGTCGCGCAGCCAGAGGCCGTACTTCAGGAACGGGAAGGCGGCGCAGTCGGCGGCCCCGAAGTCGTCGCCGTACAGGTGGTCGCGGCCGTCGAGCATCTCCTCGAAGAACGTGAGCGACGCGCGCATCTCGGCGGCGAGGGCCTCGACCAGGACGTGATCCGGCTCGTCCGAGCCCAGCTCGTGCTCGATCCGGTTCGGCGGCACCTTCCACACCCGGTTGAACCAGTCGACGAACACCCGCACCTCCGCCCGTCGGGCGGTCTCGGCCGGCAGGAGCGGCGGGTCCGGGAACCGCTCCTCGAGGTGCTCGATGATGCGGCTCGAGTCGACGGCGATGAACCCCTCGTCGTCGAGGACGGGGACGAGGTCCTGGCCGCTCACCTCGCGGATCGGCCTGCGGTTCGCGGCGTCGCACATCACCACCTCGGCGTCGACGCCCTTGTGTCCGAGGGCGAGGGCCACGCGCTCGACGTTCGTCGAGAAGGGGATGGCGTAGAGCCGGATCCCGCTCACACGTGCATCAGGTCGAGGAAGCGCTGGTCGTCGTCGAACGGTCCGACGAGGCCGAAGTTGAGCCCATCTGCGCGGATCACCTCGCCCGCCAGCCGCTGGATGTCGGCGGCGGTGACGGCCTCGATCCCCGCGAGCACCTCCTCGGGCTCCGAGAGGCGGTCCTCCAGCACCTCGCGGCGCAGGCCGAACCCGAGCAGGCCGCGGGGGTCCTCGAGCTGGAGCACCAGGCGGCCCTTGAGGAAGTTCTTCGTCCGCCGCAGCTCGTCGTCCTCGACCGGCTCGGCCGCGAGCTTTGCGAACTCGCCGACGATCGTCTTCACGGCGAGGTCGATCCGTTCGATGTCGACGCCCGCCTGCGAGAAGAGGGTGCCGGCGTCGTTGTAGGCCGAGTGGTGGCAGAAGACGTAGTAGGCCAGGCCCTGCCGCTCGCGCACCTCGATGAAGAGCCGCGACGACATCCCGCCGCCGAGGATCGCCGAGAGCACCTGCATGACGTACCGGTCGGCGTGGGCCGTGGGCAGGCCGCGGACGCCAAGCCGGAGGTGGGCCTGGTCGGAGTCGCGCGTCTCGAGGCTGACCCGGGCCTCGTCCTGCTTCACCTCGACCGGTGCGGGCGCCCCCGTCTCGCGGTCGTCGAGCGAGCCGAACTGGGCCTCGACCTCGGAGAGGAAGTCACCGTTCACGGCGCCTGCGGCGCCGACCACCAGGCGGCGCGGCGCGTACCAGGCGCCCAGGTAGTCCAGGAAGGTCTGGCGGCCGGCGGCGCGGATCGTCTCCTTGGTGCCGATGATGTCCCAGCCGAGCGGCTGGTCGCCAAAGAGCAGGTGGTCGTACACGCTGTCGACGTGGTCACGCGGGGTGTCCACGTACATGTTCAGCTCCTCGATGATCACGCCCTTCTCGCGCTCGAGCTCTTCGCCGTCGAACTTCGAGTTGCGCACCATGTCGACGAGCACGTCGAGCGCCACGTCGCGCTGCTCGCCCGCGCAGCGGATGTAGTAGCCGGTGTACTCCTTCGAGGTGAACGCGTTGAACTCGCCGCCGATCTTGTCGACCTCCATCGCGAGGTCGCGTGCCGTCGGCC
>JBOHBE010000098.1:0-2017 GCA_050698235.1 Gaiellales bacterium | reverse complement strand
CACGCGCTCGGCGGCAAACTCGGTGAGCTGCACCATGGCCCACTTGTAGCCTGACTGCCGGTGAGCGCGAGTGCTGCGTGCGCAGCTTCCGCTCCGGCACGCCGCGCTCCGTCCTCGGCGCGGTGATCGTCGAGCGGTTGCGCATACACGGCGCGGACGCCCTTCGACACGGCGCCGTCCACGTTTCGCACCGGCGCGAGGCCGTGTGCCAGCACGATCGCGTCGCAGTCGAACGCCGCGCCGTCGCACTCGAGCCGCTCGACCTGGGGGTCGCCGGTAATCGAGAGCGGTGCCAGGCGCTCATGGATCGTGATCCGGCTCGACGGCGGAAGCGGCGTCAGGATGCCGTCGGGGGCGACGACCGTGACGTGCTCCGCCCCGGTGGCCACGAGCGCCGCGACGGCCCGTGCCGCCCAGTCGCCGCCGCCGATGACCGCCGGCCGGGCGGGGCGCAGGAGCCCCTGCTCCGCCAGCTCGCACGCCGTGGGGGCGGAGAGCACGCCGGCAGGACGCGTCCCGACCAGGCCGAGCTCCGCTCGCCCCAGCGGCCGCGTCCCGGTGGCGATGACCAGCGCGCCGGCTGCGACCTCGACCGGCCCGGCCGGCCCCATCGCCAGGAGCACCGCCCCGTCCCAGCGGATCGCCGTCGCCTCGTGGTCGGCCCCCTCCAGGGGCTTCCAGTCGATGACGACGGTGCGGGCTCGGCCCGCGAGCTCACGCGCGCATGCCAGCCCGGCCTCCCCTGCGCCGACGATCGCGACGGCGCTAGCCATGCGCCTCGATGAGGCCGGCGATCCGGGCGAGGCACATCGCGCCCTGGCACCGGCCCGCCGCCGCATGCGTGCGCTTGCGCACGCCTTCGACTGAGCGCGGTGGAACGCACATCCGAAGCGCCGCCGCGATCTCGGCCCCGGCCACCTGCTCGCACGGGCACACGACGTCGCCGTAGGCGGGATCGCCCGCATAGAGCGCCGCCGGATCTCGGTGCCCGAACAGCCGCGGGACCGCTTCCAGAGCGGTCGCTGCCCCCGGACGCTCGTCCTGCACCGGCGCGCCGGCCGCGGCGAGGACCTCGTGCACCAACTCGGCGACGGCAGGCGAGGCGGAGACCCCGGTCGAGCGAATGCCCGCGGCGTGCACAAGGTTGGGGCGGCTCCGGTCGATCCCGATCCGGTAGCCCGGCTCGGACGCAGGCCGGTTTGCCGCGAACGTCTTGATCGCCCACCGCCGGTCGAGCTCCGGCACGAGCCGGCGGGCCGCCTCGAACACCCCGTCGAGCGACGCCGCATCGGTGGCCCGGTCGCGCCGGTCGGTGCCGTCGCGCGCCGTCGGGCCGAGGAGCAGCGACCCGTGCGTGGTCGGGACGCAGTAGACGCCCCGGTTCTCGGCCGACGGGACGCCGCCCACGATCGCCCGAAACCTCGAGCCGACCTCGCGGTCGAGCAGCCAGTACTGCCCCTGCCGCGGCCATGTCCTGAACGGCTCCCCGCTGGCGAGTTGCGAGATTGTGTCCGCCTCGATGCCGGCGGCGTTCACGACGTAGCCGGCCGCGATCGCCCCGCCCGGCGTCTCGACGTGGGTGAGCCGGTCCGCGGCGGCCCCGAATCCGGTGACAGGCGACTCGAGCAGCACCTCGACGCCGTTTCGGGCCGCGAGCTCGGCATAGCCGATCGTGAGGCGGAGCGGGTCGACGATGCCGTCGCCGGGCACGTGGAGGGCGGCCCGCGCCGACGGCGTCAGCATCGGCTCGAGCTCGTGCGCTCGCTCGTCGGTCACGATCTCGGCTCCGCAGCCGTTGGCGCGCGCGCCGGCGCGAAGCTCCGCCAGGCGCGCCTCCTCCTCGGCGGTGCGGGCGACCGCCAGGCTGCCGATCCTGCGAAACGGCGTGTCGAGCGAGGCGCAGAGGGCCTCCCAGCCCGGGCTCGACCGCTTCACAAGCTCGGCCTCGAGCGAGCCGGGCGGGCAGTCGGCTCCGCACGTGGCGATGCCGGCGTTGCCCTTCGACGCCCCCTCGCCG
>JBOHBE010000097.1:0-2631 GCA_050698235.1 Gaiellales bacterium | reverse complement strand
CAACTACACTGCCCGGCATGCCTCGCGCCGCCGACCTGTTCGTCGAGTGCCTCGAGAACGAGGGCGTGCGCTACGTGTTCGGCATCCCCGGCGAGGAGACGCTCGACCTGAACGACGCGCTCGACGCGTCGTCCCAGATCAGCTTCATCCCGGTCCGTCACGAGCAGGGCGCCGCCTTCATGGCCGACGCCTACGGCCGGCTGACCGGCCAGGCCGGCGTGTGCCTCGGCACGCTCGGGCCCGGGGCGACCAACCTCGTCACCGGCCTCGCCGACGCCTACCTCGACCGCGCTCCGGTGGTCGCGCTGACCGGCCAGACCGGGCTCGCCGAGATGCACAAGGAGAGCCACCAGTACATCGACATCGTGCGCATGATGAAGCCGGTCACGAAGTGGAATGCGCGCATCCACGACGCGGCGATCATCCCCGAGGCCGTGCGCAAGGCCTTTGCCGTGGCCGAGCGCGAGAAGCCCGGCGCGACCCACCTCGAGCTGCCCGACGACGTCATGGAGGCGGAGGTCAGGGGCACGCCGGTGCCGCGCAGGCCGTCGCCGCTCGTCGAGCCCGTCGCGGCCGAGCTCCACCGCGCCGCCGAGCTCCTTCAGTCGTGCGAGCGCCCGGTCGTCCTCGCCGGGAACGGCGTCGTCCGCCAGCAGGCCGCGCCGGCCCTGCGGCGCTTCTGCGAGCAGACCGGCCTCAACGTCATCACCACGTTCATGGGCAAGGGCGTCACCGACGCCGACGACCCCCACACCCTGTTCACCGCCGGCCTCCGCGCGCAGGACTACCCGAAGGGCTTCATGGGCAAGGCGGACCTGGTCGTGTGCGTCGGGTACGACCTCGTCGAGTGGTCGCCCGAGTACTGGAATCCCCGCCGCGACCGCAAGATCATCTGCATCGACACGGTCGCGGCCGAGGTCGACGAGCACTACGTCCCCGACGTCGAGTTGACCGGCGGGATCGGCACGATCCTGACCCACCTCGGGAACCTCGTTTCGGCCAAGCCCCCGGCCCGGCTCGCGGCGCCGCCCTACCGCGACCTCCTGCGCCTGGCGCTCGAGCAGGGCTCCGACGACGGCTTTCCGGTGAAGCCGCAGCGGGTCTTGCGCGACCTGCGCGAGGTGATGAGCGCCGATGACGTCCTGATCTCGGACGTCGGCGCGCACAAGCTCTGGGTCTCGCGGCTCTGGCCCGCGAGCCAGCCGAACACCGTCCTGATCTCGAACGGCGCCGCGGCGATGGGCTTCGCCGTCCCGGCCGCGATCGCCGCCAAGCTCGTGCTGCCGCGCGAGCGGCACGTCGTCACGATCTCGGGCGACGGCGGGTTCCTCATGAACGTCCAGGAGCTCGAGACCGCCAAGCGGCTCGGCCTCGCGATCGTGAACCTCGTGTGGACTGACAGCGCGTTCGGCGTGATCGAGTTGCACCAGATGCGCAAGTTCGGGCGGCTCGCGGGCACCAAGTTCACGAATCCCGACCTGGTCGCGCTGGCGGAGTCGTTCGGCCTCGCCGGGCTCCGGGTCGAGTCGGCCGACGATCTGGTCCCGACGCTCCGGCGCGCGTTCGAGCTCGAGACGTCGTGCGTGGTTGAGATCCCGATCGACTATCGCGAGAACGCGCGGTTCTCGGAACGCATTGGAGACATTCGCAGGGTTGAGGAAGGGGTGGCGTAGAGATGGCGACGACGACGGAGTCGGTTCGCAAGATCCTGGTCGGAGGCGAGTGGTACGAGACGGGCGAGACGCTCGACGTGACCTCGCCGTACGACGGCAGCGTCGTGGCGCAGGTGGCCTTCGGCGGCCGTGCCGACGCCGAGCGGGCGGTCGACGCCGCGGCCAAGGCGATGGAGACGCCCATCCCCGCGCACGAGCGCGCGGCCGTGCTCGACCGTGTCGCCGGGCTCCTCCGCGAGCGGCGCGACGAGCTCGCGCGAACGATCTCGCAGGAGGCCGGAAAGCCGATCGCGACGGCCCAGGTCGAGGCCGAGCGAGCCGTGCAGACCATCATCTTCTCGGCGCACGAGGCCCGCGGGCTCGGCGGCGAGCTGATCGGGATGGACGCCCACCCCGCCGGCGTGAACCACACCGGGATGGTCGTGCGACGGCCGATCGGCGTGGTCGGGGCGATCTCGCCGTTCAACTTCCCGCTGAACCTGGTGGCGCACAAGATCGGGCCTGCGTTCGCGGCGGGCTGCGCGTGCGTCCTCAAGCCCGCAACTGCGACGCCCCTCTCGGCGCTCCTCTTGGCCCAGGCCTTCGCCGATGCCGGACAGCCGGCCGGGTGGCTGAACGTCATCGTCGGGAGGTCGAGCGAGATCGGCGACGTTCTGATCGACGATCCGCGGGTCAAGCTGATCACGTTCACCGGCTCGTCGGATGTCGGCTGGAAGCTCCGCTCACGGGCGGCGCGCAAGAAGGTGAACCTCGAGCTCGGGAACTCGACGCCGCTCATCGTGATGGCCGACGCCGACCTCGAGAAGGCGGCGACCGCCGTCGCTGCGAACGGCTACGCGTTCGCCGGCCAGAGCTGCATCTCGATCCAGCGCGTCTACGTGGAGGATGCGGCCTACGACCGGTTTGTCGAGGCGCTCCAGCCGAAGGTCGAGGCGCTCGTCACCGGCGATCCGCTCGA
>JBOHBE010000096.1:0-6001 GCA_050698235.1 Gaiellales bacterium | reverse complement strand
GCCGAATACGGCGGTGGGTGAACGTGGCCGAGGACCAGATCTACGAGCGCTATCAGGCGAAGGCGATCGCCGAGACCAACGCCCTCGGGCACGACATCGCCGAGTGGCTGCGCGAAGCGCACCCCGGCGCCGCACCGGTGCTGGGGACGGGCCATCCGCTGGCCGACATCCTGCTCCTGAAGTACGCCCCGCTGCCCGCGGAGGCGCAGGAGGGCGTCGCATTTTTCGGCCGCGCCGGCCAGGCGATCCTGAAGAGCCTCCAGCGGATGCGGATCGACCCGCTGATGCTCTACGGGACCGACTGCCTGAAGGCTGCGGTCGAGCCGGCCGACGGCGACCTCGAGCATTGCCGCACGTGGCTCACCCGCGAGATCCACATCACCCAGCCGCGGATGGTCGTCACGATGGGCGACGCGGCCCGGGCGTTCCTCGACTCGATCGAGTTCCCGCTGTCGGTGCCCGGCGAGGCCCCGGTCGGCGAGATCCAGCAGTGGACGCCGACGATCGAGCTCCTCCACACGCCGGACATCGACGCGTGCCTCGACAGCTCCGCGTCGAAGCAGCAGTTCTGGGCGGCGTTCAAGGTGCTCGGCAGCTGGTACGAGAACCTCCCGCCCTACTGAGCGCTGAAAAATTGGTGCCTGACCCCAAATTTTCAGGGAGGAACATCGTCGCGATGGGCGGCGGGGGCTTCGGGGGCGCTCGCGGCGACACCGCGCTCGACGATTTCGTCCTCGGGCTGGCCGGGGTCGAGCGGCCGGCGGTGTGCTTCGTGCCAACCGCCTCCGGCGACTCCGACTCCTACATCGTCCGCTTCCACGCCGCCTTCCCGCCCGAGCGGGCACGCGCGTCGCACCTGCCGCTCGTCGCGCGCGACAGGCGCGACCTCGGGGCCCACGTGCTCGCGCAGGACGTGGTGTACGTCGGCGGCGGGAACACCGTCAACATGCTTGCGATCTGGCGGGCACACGGCGTCGACGCCGCGCTGCGCGAGGCCTGGGAGGCCGGCGTCGTCATGGCCGGGATGTCGGCCGGCGCGCTGTGCTGGTTCGAGGGCGGGATCACCGACTCGTACGGCGCCGTCGACGGCCTCGCCGATGGGCTCGGCCTCCTGCCGGGGAGCATGTGCCCGCACTTCGACAGCGAGCCGGGACGGCGGCCGGTCTACCACCGTCTCGTGGCCGAGGGCGCGCTGCCGCCCGGCATCGCAGCCGACGACGACTGCGCGCTCCACTTTCGAGGTACGGACCTCGCTGAGGCCGTCACGGCACGCGACGGCGCAGGTGCCTACAGGGTCGACCCGACCGGCGAGACCCCGCTCGCAGCCCGCCGGCTCGGCGGATGAGGCGCGCGGCGGCGCCGGCCGCGGCGGTCGCCTGCCTCGCCGCCGTCAACCTGCTGGCCCCGCATCTGCCCGAGCCGCGGACGTGGGGGCAGATCGCGGGCCTCGCGCTCATCTCGTTCCCACTCGCCGCGCTCGTGATCGCGGCGCTCCTCCCGTTCGCGACCGCGCCTCCCAAGGCGCTCGCCGCCGGAGCCGCGGGAGCGGCCGCACTCGCCGGGCTCCTGATCGCCGCCGGCCTTCCCGGCACGCCTGCCACGGTGGCGAAGCTCGTCGCGGCGGCGTGCGCCGGCTTCGCCCTCTCCGTGCTCCTTCGCACCCCGCTCGAGCTGGCCGGGATCGCGATCCTGGTCGCCGTGGTCGACGCGCTGAGCGTCGCCGCCGGACCGACGCACGTCATCGTCGAGCACCACACCGACGTCCTCGACACGTTCACGCTGGCGTTCCACCCTCTGGGGACGTTCGGGGCGGCCCAGATCGGAGTGAGCGACTTCGTCTTCTTCGCGCTCTTTGCGGCGGCGGCCGTCAAGATGCGGTTGCGGCGCAGGACGACGCTGGCTGCGATGACCGCCTCGTTCGGCGTGACCGCGGCCATCTCGTACGCCACGGACGCCACCCTGCCGGCCCTGCCGCTGCTCTCGCTGGGCCTTCTCTTGCCCAACGTGGACCTCCTCTGGTGCCGCCACAGGGGGACACGCGCGTCACCCGATCGGGAGAGCGGAACTACGTCGTTCTGACCGATCCAAGGGGTGATGAGCCGACGGCTGAGGTCGACCCTGCCTGTGTGCGCGCTGTGCGCGATCCTCGGCCTGCTCACGGCGCCCGCCGCAAACGCGCAGAGCAAGGTGCCGGTCGCCGACACCCAGCCGGTGTGGGCGAGCCCCTCGAACCTGGCCGGGGCCGATCCGAACGCCGACGACGTGGTCTTCTCGGTCTGGCTCGGCTGGAGCCGAAACGGCGACCTCGACCGGACGCTCGCCGGCCTCTATGACCCCGCGTCGCCGAGCTACCACCGGTGGCTCACGCCTGACCAGTTCCACGCCCGCTTCTCGCCGCCGGCGAGCGACGTGGTGGCCGTCCGGACGTGGCTCTCGTCGGAGGGCTTCTACATCGTCGGCGTTCCGGCGAACCGCCTGTTCGTGACGGCGGAGGGCTCGGTTGCCAAGGTCGAGCAGGCGTTCGGGGTGAACGAGAACATGTACCACGTCGACGGCTCGGTCCTGCGCGCGCCGAACCACGACCCGGTCGTCCCGGCAGCGGTCGCGCCGCTCGTCAGCGCGATCACGGGGCTCGACGGGGCGATGACGCTCGCGCACCCGAACGTCGACACGCCGCCCCCGCCGCCCGCCGGCACGTCGGTCGGGCCCTGCTCGAGCTACTGGGGCCAGCGCACCTCGACGTCGTTCACGAACCCGTACGGGCCGGGGCCGCTGCCGTGGCTCCTGTGCGGCTACTCGCCCTCCCAGATCGACTCTGCGTACGGCATCGACCGCCTGCACTCTGCCGGCCTCGACGGCCGCGGCCAGACGATCGCGATCACGGGCGCGTTCTTCTCGCCGACGATCCGCGACGACGTCGCCCACTTCTCACGCCGCTTCCATCTCGACCACGGCCACTGGTTCCACCATCACGGCTCGGCCGGCTTCGACTACCGCGAGATCGTCGCGCCCGGCACGCAGCGGTTCCCGAAGAATCCGGCCGAGACCCAGAGCTGGTACATCGAGCAGGCGCTCGACGTCGAGTGGACGCACGCCGTGGCCCCGCGCGCCAAGATCGTCTACGTCGGCGCCGCGAACGACGCGCGCGGCCTCGACCTCGCGCTGAACTACGCCGTCGACAACCACGTCGCCGACGTGATCTCAAACTCGTGGGGCCTGCCCGAGGAGTTCGTCTCGCGCGGCGAGATCATGGCCCTGAACTCCGTCTTCCAGCAGGCGGCAGTGCAGGGCACGGGTGTCTACTTCGCGTCGGGCGACGACGGCGACAACCGCGCGATCGTCGGCACGCGATCGGCCGGTTTCCCCGACTCGAGCCCGTGGGTCACGTCGGTCGGCGGCACGAGCCTCGGCATCGGATCGCACGGCCAGTACCTGTGGGAGGCCGGCTGGGGCACGACGTCGACCGACTGGAACCACGACCATTGGCAGCCTGCGGTGCCGGGCCCGTTCCTCTACGGGTCAGGCGGCGGAGCGAGCCACGTGTTCGCGATGCCGGGCTACCAGGCCGCCGAGGTGCCATCGTCGGCGGCGATGTGGAACGGCAAGCTGCGCCGTGTCGAGCCCGACGTGTCGATGGTCGCCGACCCCCAGACGGGCGTCACGTTCTCGCAGACCTATGTTCTGCCCTCCGGGCACCGGCGGATCATCGACTCGTGGATCGGCGGCACGAGCCTCTCGGCGCCCCTGCTCGCCGGGATCATGGCCCTCGCCGACCAGGACGCGGGCGCGCCGCACGGCTTCATCAACCCGGCGCTCTACCTGATGCGCGGGACCGGCGGACTGCGCGACGTCACGGGCGGCCACGACTCGCTGGCCGTCCTGCGAAACGCGCTCGTCGGCGGCCACATCGTGACGCGCCTGCGGTCGATCGACCGCGACACCTCGCTCGACACCGCCGTCGGCTGGGATCCGGTGACCGGCCTCGGGTCGCCGTACGCGCCCCTGTTCGTCGCCGCGCTGCGCTAGCGTTGCGCGCCTGATCCCGCGCGTCTGCTCTCTTCTCCCCAGCGCCACCGAGATCGTCGGCGCCCTCGGCCGCACAGACTGGCTCGTCGGCCGGTCGGAAGAGTGCGACTTCCCGGCCGATGTGGCCGGCCTGCCGGTCGTGACGGCCTCGCGCGTCGACACGACAACCCTGTCGAGTCGCGACATCGATTCGGCCGTCCGTGACGCCGTCCTCTCGGGCCGGGCGCTCTACGCGGTCGACGAGGAGCTGGTCCACGAGCTTCGGCCCGACATCGTGATCACGCAGGATCTGTGCCATGTCTGTGCCGTCTCGGGCGACGACGTCGGCAGGATCCGAAGCCTCGACGCCGAGGTGATCTCGCTCGACCCGCGCACGATCGCCGACGTCGAGTCGACGGTCGTTCAGCTCGGAGAGCGGCTCGACGCGTCCGCCACCGCGCGGGCCGTCGTCGACCGGATGCGGCAGACGATCGCCGCGGCATCCGCGGCCGTCGCAGGCCGCCCTCCCGTGCCGGTGTTCGTGGCGGAGTGGCTCGACCCACCGTTCGCCCCGGGGCACTGGGTGCCGGAGATGGTGGCGCTCGCCGGCGGCCATGAGGTGCTCGGACGCTCCGGCGGCCCGTCGTTCCCGGTCACGTGGGACGACGTCGCCGCGGCCGGCCCCGACGTCGTCGTCGTGGCGCCGTGCGGGTTCGGCGCCGGGCGGGCCGCGGCCGAGTCTGCCGGAATCCGCTTCCCCTGCCGGGCGGTCGCCGTCGAGGCCGACTCCTACTACTCGCGGCCCGCCCCACGCCTCGCGGACGGCGTCGCCCAGCTCGCGCACATCCTCCATCCGACTATCGCGCCCGACCCCGGGCTGCCCGCGATCGCGCTCGAAGCGGCGGTGGCATGAGCGAGACGGCCGAGCTCCTCGCACGGCTCATCGAGATCGAGTCGATCAACCCGGCGCTCGTGCCCGACGGCTCCGGCGAGGCCGAGATAGCGGCGTTCGCAGCGGGCTGGCTTCAGGACAGGGGCCTCGGCGCCCAGGTCGACGAGGTCGCGCCCGGGCGGGCCAACGCGATCGCCACGGCCCGAGGGGCCGGCGGCGGGCGCTCGCTGCTCCTCTGCGCGCACGTCGACACCGTCGGCGTAGAGGGCATGCAGGCGCCGTTCGAGCCCCGGATCGACGGCGACCGGATGCACGGCCGCGGCTCGTTCGACATGAAGGGCGGCGTGGCTGCGGTCATGGCCGCAGCGGCCGCCGTCGCGGATGCCGGGCTGCGCGGCGACGTGATCGTCGCGCTGGTGTGCGACGAGGAGCATCAGTCGATCGGCGCCGAACGTGTGGCCCGCGAGATCACAGCCGACGCCGCGATCCTGACCGAGCCGACCGACCTCGAGGTGTGCGTCGCCCACAAGGGCTTCGTGTGGCTCGACGTCGAGACGACCGGGGTCGCGGCCCACGGAGGGCGGCCCGATCTGGGCGTCGACGCCATCGCCGCCATGGGCGAGATGCTCGTCGGGCTCCCACGGCTGGGGAGCGACCTAGCCGGGTCGCGCCCGCATCCGCTCCTCGGCACTGGATCGGTCCACGCCTCCCTGATCGAGGGCGGCCAGGAGCTCTCGAGCTACCCGGAGCGATGCCTGCTTCGGATCGAGCGGCGCACCGTGCCCGGCGAGACGCTGGCCGACGTCGAGCGCCAGATCGCCGAGATCGCGGGCGGCGCCCGGGTGCGTTCGACGTTCGAGCGGGCGCCCTTCGAGATCGCGCCCGACGCGCCGATCGTCGACGCCGTGCGGCGCCACGCCGTGACGGTGCTGGGGCGGGAGCCGGCGACGTTCGGCTACGCGGCCTGGATGGATGCGGCCGTCCTCTCGGCGGCCGGCATCCCGACGGTGGTGTTCGGCCCCTCAGGGGCCGGGGCTCACGCCGTCGAGGAGTGGGTCGACGTCTCGTCGGTCGAGCGCTGCGCGGAGGTGCTCGAGGCGGTCG
>JBOHBE010000095.1:0-1591 GCA_050698235.1 Gaiellales bacterium | reverse complement strand
CACGAAGGACGCCGCATGGCACGCCGACGTCTACGTCGAGCTCCTCGCGGCGCTTGCGATCGCCGCTACGCACCAGAGCCAGCTTGCGCAGGACTTCGAGATCTACGCCAGCCAGGAGTTCGGGCTGCTCGAGCTCTCAGACGCGCACAGCCGCGCGAGCGCGCTCATGCCGCAGAAGAAGAACCCATACGCCTTGGCCGCGATCCGTACACAGGCCGGCCAGGCCGCCGCCGACCTGGCGGCGGCGATCGCGACGCTGCACACCGGCTCGGCCCGCACCGACCACTTCCACCTCCTGAACGGCACGGTGCCGCGGGCGCTCGACGAGGCGGTTGCGATCGCCCGGCTCACGGCGTCGGTGCTGGAGGGCGTCGAGCTCCGGCCGGCCCGCTTCGAGCAGATCGCCCGCGAGAGCTTCGTCACGGCGGCCGACGTCGCCGACGTCCTGGCCCTCGTGGGAGGGCTCGACTACCGGAGCGCCCACAAGGTGGTCGGGCGCGCCGTGCGCGACCTCGTCGAAGCGGGGGAGCCGCCGTCCGCGTTGACACCGAGCCGCCTGGCCGCCGCTGCCGAGGCCGCGATCGGGACGCCGGTCGAGCTGGACGAGGAGACGCTGCGCGTGGCCCTCGACCCGGCTGCGTGCGCCGAAGCCCGCCGGCAGGTCGGCTCGTCATCGGCGGCTGCGATGGACGCGATGCTCGAGGGGCTCGCCGCGACGCTCGCTGCGGACACGGCGTGGAGCGAAGCCGCGGCCGAGCACGAGGCGGCCGCGGAGGCGGCGCTCGTCGCGCGGGCTCGTGAGCTCGCCTGAGCCCGCCTACCGTCCGACAGGAACGAGCGGGCGCTCCAACGCGCGCTCGACGTCCTCTTCGACCAGGTCTGCGTTGATGGCGATCGCGGCCGCGCTTCCGGCGCCGGCCGAGGTGATCACCTGGGCGCGCGGGTCGACCACGTTGCCGGCGGCCCACACGCCTCGCGTGCTGGTCCGGCCGGTGGCGTCGACCGTGGCGAAGCCGTGATCGTCGACCTGGCAGCCCAGGCCGGCCAGGAGGCCGTCGGCGTGGGGGACGTTGCCGGGTCGGATGAACACCGCGGTTCGTGCGATCACCCGGCCATCCGCCAGCTCGACGCCCGTCAGGCGGTCGGCCTCGACCACGAGCCGTGCGACGGCGCCGCTCACCACGTCGATCCCGCGGGCCTCCATCCCCGCGGCCTCCGCCTCCGTCAGGTCGGAGGTGTGGACAAAGAAGACCACGTCGTCTGACCACTGCCGTACGAGCTGCGCGTGCTCCACGGAGCCGGGGATGGTGCCCAGAACGCCGACCGGTTGGTCGCGAACCTCCCATCCGTGGCAGTACGGGCAGTGCAGGAGATCACGCCCCCATCGCTCTCGGACTCCGGTGATCTCAGGCAACTCGTCGTTGACGCCGGTCGCGACCAGGATCCGACGCGCCCCGAGCGCCCGGTCATCGGCCAGGCGGACGACGAACCCCGGCTCGATCCCGGTCACCTGACCGTCGACCAGCTCCACGCCGTAGCCGGTCACCTCGGCCCGCCCGACGGCCAGCAGCTCGGAAGGCGGCATCCCATC
>JBOHBE010000094.1:0-11545 GCA_050698235.1 Gaiellales bacterium | reverse complement strand
GTTCTGCTTGGCCTGCTCGAACAGGTCGCGGACGCGGCTCGCGCCGACGCCGACGAACATCTCGACGAAGTCGGAGCCCGAGATCGAGAAGAACGGCACGCCGGCCTCGCCGGCCACGGCCCGGGCGAGCAGCGTCTTACCTGTGCCCGGAGGGCCGAAGAGGAGGACGCCCTTCGGGATGCGTGCGCCGAGCGCCTGGAACTTCGTCGGGTTCTCGAGGAACTCCTTGATCTCCTGGAGCTCTTCGACGGCCTCGTCGACGCCGGCAACGTCCTTGAACGTGATCTTGGGCGAGTCGACGGACATCCGCTTGGCGCGGCTCTTGCCGAAGCTCATCACCTTGGAGCCGCCGCCCTGCATCTGGTTCATCAAGAGGATCCAGATCACGAAGAACAGCAGGAAGGGCAGGATCGTGATCAGCGCGCTCCACCAGGGAGAACCTCCGGCCTTGGCGCCGTCGATGGTGACGCCGGCGGTGGTCGCGTTGTTGAGCTCGGTCTTCAGCAGGTCGGGCGACGGGACGCCGACGCTGAACGTCTTGTCGGGATTCGAGGTCAGCTTGAAGCTGACGCTGTTGTTCGCGGGATCAGACTTGAGCGACGCGACCCGGTGGTCGGTCGTGTACTGGACAAGATCGCTCCATGTCGTCGGCCGTGAGCTGGACGACGAGTTGATGATCTTGAGCGCGAAGAACGCGAGCACGACCACCACGAGAATCGGAAAAAGAGCGCTCTTGAAAAGTCTGTTCACTGCGCGTTCGCCTGCTTCCCCAGGGAATTTACCGGCGGCATGTGGCCCGCGAGAATGCCCGGTGACCCGGGCTTGAACCTTACCACGGGGGTTCCGCCAGCCCCGGTATCGGCACCCTCGGGGCGGTTCTGTAGCCCATGCGAGGAATCGGGGTCAGTCGAGCGGCTCGGGCAGCTTCGACTCGTCGAGAGCGGCCACGTACGGCAGGCTCCGGTAGCGCTCGGCGTAGTCCAGCCCGTACCCGATCGCAAACCGGTTGGCGATCTCGAACCCGACGTAGCGGCAGCGGATGTTGGCCTTGCGCCTGGCCGGCTTCGTGAGGAGGGCGCAGACCTCGAGCGAGGCGGGCTTCCGCGCCTCGAGGTTGCGGACGAGATACGAGAGTGTGAGTCCCGAGTCCACGATGTCCTCGACGATCAGGACGTGCCGGCCCTCGATCACCGCGTCGAGGTCCTTCAGGATCCGGACGACGCCCGACGAGTCGGTTGTGTTGCCGTAGCTCGAGACGGCCATGAAGTCGATCTCGCACGGCACCGTCAGGGTGCGCACGAGATCGGCGATGAAGAACACGGCGCCCTTGAGCACGCCGACCAGCACGGGGTCGAGCCCGGCGTAGTCGCGAGAGATCTCGGCGCCGAGCTCGACGACGCGGCCGCGCAGCTCCTCCGCCCCCACGAGCACCTCCGCGATCAGCGGGTCGTCGTGATCGGCGGCGGTCGGGAAGGTCATGGCTCGGCAGGATACCGGCTTCGCGACGGCGATTCGAAGACGAGGGTGCGCCGATCCCGGCACGCCTCGAGGTCGCGCCCGAGCGACAGCCGCTCGATGCCCGTGCTCCGGCCGGCGAGCTCGACAAGCCTGTCGGTGAGGGCGCGCGGGAGGCGAAGCGGCCGGCCCGCCGCGCGCTCGGCCGCGGCCCGCAGCACGATCGCCCGCAGCGGTCGCGGGAGCTCGGCCAGCCGGTCGAGGTCGAGGTCGGCGGTGACGTGCTCGCCGGCGAGATCGTCGAGCAGGGCATCGAGCTCGGCGAGCAGTTCCGCCGTGCGGGCGATGTTCGCCTCGGCTCCGGGGTGGACACGCCGGAGCGCCGGCATCACGTCGTGGCGGATCAGGTTCCGGCGAAGACGCGTGTCGGCGTTGGTGTCGTCAACCCGCGGAGCCAGCCCCGCTGCCCGGCACCACTCCCGCGTCTCGGCTGCCGTCAGGCACAGAAGCGGCCGGGCCACGTCGGCGGCCCGGGGACGCATGCCCGAAAGGGCGCGGACGCCGGACGAGCTGGCGAGGCGGTAGACAACGGTCTCGGCCTGGTCGGTCAGCGTGTGGCCCGTCGCCACGACCCGGCCGGCCGCGTGCTCGCGGGCGGCCGCGTAGCGGGCCTCGCGGGCCCGCGCCTCGACGTTGGCGCCGCCGTCGAGGTCGACCGGCACGACGGTTGCTCCGAGCCCGGCGCAGAACGCGGCGTCGTCGAGGCCCGCCTCGCCCCGCAGGCCGTGCTCGACGTGCAGCGCCTCGACCGGATATCCGAGGTCGCGCAGGATCCCCCAGAGGCAGAGCGAGTCGGCGCCGCCGGAGACCAGGGCGACCACCGGCTCGCCCGGTTCGAGCACACCGTGCTCGGCGACGAATCCGGCTACGCGCTCAACGAGCTGCGAACCGGCGTGCATAGCCCGTGCCGATCTCGATGTAGCGCGCGTGCGCCATCTGCGCAGCGTCGTTGTCGCCGGCCGCCTGCGCCCGCTCGATCTCGGCTCGCAGGCCGGCCAGCCGGCTCTCGAGGCGCAGGCCGAGGACGTCCTCCGGCGTCAGCTCGGACTCGCGGCCGAGCAGCCGAAGCGCCCGCGGCCGCCAGACATCGCGAAGCCGCCCGAGCGCCGGATCGTCGCTGGCCTCGAGCATCGCCCACCCCGCCTCGGCAAGCGGCCCCAACGCCTCGCGTGCAAAAACGGGGTCAGACCCCAATGTTTCGGGCTCGCCCCCCGCGATCAGGCGGCCGCCGCAGGCGCACGGCTCGAGCAGCGGTGCAACCTCGGCCTCGATCCCCTCGCTCCCCAGCCTGAAGCCGTCCGTGCCGTTGAGGGCCAGGCGCACCAGGCCGACCTCGAGCGTACGGGACGCCATGTCGTATGCCGCGCCGCACGCCTCGCAGTGCCACGGATCCGAGGTCACGCCGGCACCGACGAGCCGACGAACTCGGCCACCGCGACGCCGAACGAGTAGGGCGCCTCGATCATCGGCATGTGGCCGACGCCGGGAAGCACGAGCTCCTCGCCGGCGAGCGCCTCGGCGAGGGCCGGCCCGTTCTCCCAGCCGCTGCGGTCGTGCTCGCCCCAGATGATGAGCGAGCGGGCGCTGACGCGCTCGATCAGCGCCGGCAGGTCGAGCGACGCGAGCGCAGGCAGCACGCCTGGGACGATCGGCGCGGCCTTGGCCGCCCCGCGCAGGAGGCGCCGCGCGGCGGCGACGTCGAGGCCCTCCGTGCGCGACATGCCGACGAACCAGCCGAACACGAGCTTGCGGGGCAGGCGGCCGGTCGCAGCCGGCTTCTCCCACAGACGCTCGGTCGCCGCGATGGCGCGGTGAAACGGCATGATGAAACGCGCCCGGCGCAGGCTGAACGGGGCCATCCCGACCGGCGACGCGAGCACCATCGCCGACACTGGCCGCTCGGCCGCCCAGGTGATCGCGAGCGGCGCGCCGAACGAGTGGCCCACGACGGCAGGCTGATCGACGCCGATCTGATCGATCGCCTCGCCCATGAGCCGCACTGCCTCGGTGAACGAGAACGGGTCGAGCACGTCCGAGTCCCCGTGGCCGGGCACGTCGACGGCGATCACGCGGTGCGAGCGGCCCAGCCGCTCGGCGAACGGCGCCCAGTAGTCGAGCGAGCCCGTGAGGCCGTGCAGGAGCACCACCGGGTCGCCCGCACCCCACTCGGCCACATTGACACGGAGGCCGTCCACAGCGAGGGTTTGCGCATGCATGGCACGGAAACTACCAGCCCCGGCGATGCCGACGAGTACCGTCGGCGCAGCTACAGAAATTGGCAGCACGCCGCCGCCGGCTGGGAGCGCGAGCGGGAGGCCCTGCAGGCGGCCATGGGGCCGCTGACCGACTGGATGATCGAGCACCTGGCCCCCGCGCCCGGCCAGACCATCCTCGAGCTCGGAGCCGGCACCGCCGAGACGGGGCTCATCGCCGCGGGGCGCGTGTCGCCGGGCGGACGGGTCATCGTGAGCGATCGCTCGACCGAGATGCTCGCCGCCGCGGAGCGCCGGGCGGCCGAGCTCGACCTCGCGAACATCGAGCTCCGCGTGATCGACATCGAGGCGATCGACCTGGCCGACGCCGCCGTCGACGGCGTGATCTCGCGGATGGTGCTCATGCTCGTCCCCGACATCACCGCCGCGCTCGGCGAGATCCACCGCGTCCTTCGCCCCGGCGCCCGGCTCTCCGCGGCGGTGTGGGACACGGTGGAACGAAACCCCTGGGCGCCGGTGCTGTGGGATGTGATCGAGCGGATGACCGACATCCCTCAGGCGCGGCCAGGCGGCCCGGGCATGTTCACGCTGGCCGACGCCGACGGGCTGCGCTCGCTCCTCGCGGCTGCCGGGTTCGGCGAGATCCACCTCGAGTCGATCCCCGTCGCCTGGAACTACCCTGACTTCGAGACGTACTGGCGGACGCAGTCCTCGCTGAACGGAGCGATCACGCGGCTCCTCCCCACCCTGACGGAGGCCGAGCGCACGCGGATCGCCGACGCCGTCCGTGAAGCCGTCGAGCCCTTCCGGACGGGGAGCGGCTACAGCGCTCCGGGCTCGGCGCTCGGCATCGTCGCAGCGGCGTAATCCTCTACAGTCTCGCGGCCGTGCCGATCCACCTGCGCGCAGAGCCTGGCGACTACGCGCCCGCCGTCCTCCTCCCCGGAGATCCTCTTCGGGCCGAGCGAATCGCGCGGGAGTTCATCGACGACGCCCGCCAGGTGAACGGCGAGCGCGGCATGCTGGGATACACGGGCACACACCAGGGCCGGCCCGTGTCGGTGCAGGCGACCGGCATGGGTTGCCCGAGCGCCGCGATCGTGGTCGAGGAGCTGATCCAGCTCGGCGTCAAGCGGCTGATCCGCGTCGGCACCTGCGGCGGCCTCTCGCCGAAGCTTGCGATGGGCGATGTCGTCGTCGGCATCTCGGCCGTGCCCGCCGATCGCACCGCCCTGCACTACACCGGCGGCGAGCCGCACGCCCCGACCGCCGACTTCGGCGTGACCCACGGGATCGTGCACGCCGCCAAGGGCATGGACATCCGCCCGCACGTCGGCGCGATCGTCAGCTCCGACACGTTCTACGACCCCGACCCCGAGCGGCACCGCCGCTGGGCGGCCCGCGGCGTCCTGGCCGTCGAGATGGAGGCCGCCGTGCTCTTCACGATCGCCAGTCTGCGAGGAGTCGAGGCCGCGTGCGTGCTGGTCGTCTCTGACCTGGTCGGCGGCGAGGAGTTCGTGCGCATCTCCGACGAGGAGCTCGCCGCGGCCGTGGAGCGGATGACGCGGCTGGCCCTCGCGGCCGCGGTGGACGACCATTAGCCACCCGGTCAGCGGGGTCATGGTCGTGAACCCGGCCTCCGCCAACGGCCGCACCGCGCGCCGGTGGCCGGAGATCGCCCGCGCCGCCGCCGCGCGAGGCCTCGACCTCGACGTTCGCGCCACCGAGGCGGCCGGGCACGCGTCCGAGCTGACGCGCGCCGCCCTGCGTGAGGGCGCCGGCCTTGTCGTGGCCGTCGGCGGCGACGGGACGGTGTCGGAGGTCGCAAACGGGTTCTTCGACGGCGACGTGCAGATCAACCCGGAGGCGGAGCTGGCCGTGATCCCGCGCGGGTCGGGATGTGACTTCGTGAAGACGTTCGGGATCCCGAAGAAGGTCGACGGCGCCCTCAAGGCCGCCGCCGGGACGGCCGTGAGGACGATCGACCTCGGCCGCGTCCGGTTCACGGACTGGGACGGGCAGCCAGCCGCACGGATCTTCTGCAACGTCGCGAGCGCCGGGCTGACCGGCGTCGCCGCCGACAAGGTCAACAGGTCGGGCAAGCCGCTCGGCGCGACGGTCGCCTTCGCGTGGGGCACGATCGTGACGTTCGTCGGCTACCGCAACAGCAGGTTCCGCGTCCAGATCGACGAGCGCGAGCTCGACCAGGTCTGCAACAACGTGATCGTCGCGAACTGCCGCTTCTACGCGAGCGGGATGAAGATCATGCCGATGGCAGACCCCGGCGACGGCCTGCTCGACGTGCTCGTATGGGGCGACGTCGGCAAGGCCGACCTGGCCCGCAACCTGCACAGGCTCTACCGGGGCACACACATCGGCCACCCGAAGGCCGACATCAGCCGCGCCCGCCGGGTGACCGTCGAAACCGACCTCACGCTGCCGATCGAGGCCGACGGCGAGACGCCGGGCGTCACGCCCGTCACGTTCGAGGTCGTACCCTCGGCCCTACGGCTGCGCGTTCCCGCCTAGTCGGCGGGCGTCGGGGGCTTGGGAGCCCGCGTCCGCGCGCGCGGCTTGCTCTCGGGCAGGCGCTTGGTGAGGTCGTTGAGCGCGGCCTCGATCCGATCGAGCGACGCCTGGAGGCGGGCGACGTCCTCGCGCGTTGCCACCTGAAGCTGCTGCACCGCCGCCTGCTGGGCGCGCTGGCGCATCGACGTGGCCCGCTCGCGGGTCGCGTTCACCACCGTGCTCTGTGACATCTCCTGCTGCACGCGGGCAACGGTGTCCTCGGTGGCGCCTGTAATCCGATCGATGATGCTTTTCCGGTCGTCCATGAACCTCAATGTACCAGCAGCATCGGACGCTTTTCCAGTACCCTCGCGGGGGTGATTCCCGCCGGGGCCCGCTGCACCGCCGTCCCTCTGCGAGTCCGCTTCGGCGAGACCGACGCGATGGGCGTCGCCAACAACGCCGCATATCTCGGTTGGTTCGAGGTCGGACGCGTCGAGTACCTCCGCGAGCTCGGGCACAGCTACGCCGACGTCCACGCCGGCGGGATGGACATGGTCGTGGTCGAGGCGCACGCCGAATACCTGCGCGCGCTCCGGTTCGACGACGAGTTCACCGTGCGCTGCGCGTGCAGCGAGGTGCGTGGCGCGAGCTTCACGTTCGCCTATGAGCTCGTCCGCGGCGACGAGGTCGTCTGCCGCGGCTCGACGCGGCACGCCTGCGTCGACCGCGCGTCGATGCGCCCCGTCCGCGTGCCCGACTGGCTGCGGGGAGTCAGTTAGGTCAGTTAGGGAGATCCCACGTGACGCCGCCGTCGGCCGAGCGCAGGAGCGTGTGGCCGGCCGCCGCGTAGCAGACGAGGTAGTTGCGCAGATCGAACGCGACGGCGGAGATGCCCTTGATGCGGGCCACCCGGCGAAACGTCCGGCCGCCGTTCGTCGAGAGGGCGAGGCCGTCCGCATCGGCGACGAGGACGCGCAGATGGTCGTCCGTCGTGGTGGCGACGGCCGTGGCGTCCGGGCCCGCCGCGAGCCTGGTGAACGAGGCGCCGAAGTCGGACGAGCGCCAGAGGCCGCCCCGGCCGCAGGCCACGTAGACCGTGTCGGCCTTCAGCGGGTCGCCGCGCACCGCCGACAGCGCCTCGCAGCCCGGCGGAAGCCCGGCCGCGCGCAGCGGAGCCCATCGCCGGCCGCCGCGCACCGAGAGCCACAGCCGCCCCTCCGGGTCGAGCCCGTACAGCCTGCTCGTGCGGTAGTACGGCGACGAGACGGCCACGATCGACCTCCCGGTGGGCCGCTCGGCCACATGGCTCGCACCGAAGCCGCCGACGCCGACATGCGTGCCGTCGACGATGACGACCTGCTTCTCGAGGAACGCCACCCCGGTCGCGTCGGTGTGCGCCACCCCGCGCCAGCTGTGGCCTCCGTCCCGCGAGCGGAAGACGCGCGACCCCGCCGTCTCCCAGATCGTCCCCGCATAGTCAGGGGCGATCGCGAGCGCCGTGGCCCCGGCGGGGATTGCAACAGAAGGCTCACTCGCCTGACCGCAGGCGGTGGCAAGAACTGCAAAAATTGCAACAAACACAGATTTCCGCTCAACCATTTCCCGCATAGTCCCGAAAAACCTAGAGGACGGCCCTACACCCCGGCGTCAGCCTGGCCGATCCTTGCGTCGCACCATGCCCGAGAACCCGTCCACAATCGACCGCCTTCGCGGCCTTCTCGAGGTCACCCGGCTCGTGCGAGCCGAGACCGAGCAGTCGGCCCTGCTCGACGCGATCGCCACGTCGATCGCGACGTCGCTCGGATTCCACACCGTCGTCATCAACCTCTACCGGCCCGCCTGGAACGACTTCGAGGTGACGACCGTGCACGGCTCGGACGACGCCCGCCGGGCGCTGCTGGGAGACACGCTCGACTGGGGCGCCTGGGAGCCGCTCCTCGACAAGCGCTTCGAGCGCCGCGGCACGTACCTGATCCCTCACGGAGCCTTCGACTGGGAGGGCGACGTCGGCCGGCGATACGTGCCCGACTGGGAGCCGAGCGCGGCGCCCGACGCGTGGCACCCCGACGACGAGTTGTTCGTGCCGATGCTCCACTCCGACGGCCACATGCTGGGCATCCTGTCGGTCGGGGAGCCCTACACCGGCCTGCGCCCCTCGGACGAGGAGCTCGAGGTGCTCGTCGCCGTCGCCGTCCATGTCGCCCTGGCCCTCGAGAGCTTCCAGGAAGCGGCGGCTGCGGCTCATCACCGGATCGCGCTTCGCGAGCTGCTCCAGGTGTCGTCGCGCCTCGTCGAGACGCCGTCTGTCGAGGCGATTCTCCAGGCCACCTGCGACGGCATCACGCACGCGCTCGGGTTCCGGAAGGTAGCGGTCCAGGTCCCCGATCCGCGGAGCGGGGTCTTCGTCACGCGCGCGACGACCGGGTGGAACCTCGACGAGCTGGGACAGAACGCGCCGCTCTCGCTGTGGGAGCTGGCGCCGCTCCTCGACCCGCCGTTCGAGATCCAGGGCTGCTTTCTGCTCACGCACGAGCAGGCGATGTCGCGCCTGCCTGCGGGCCATCGCATGTACCGGTCGGTCATGAATGGCCGCGGCCCATGGGCCTGGGACCGCCACTGGCTCGTCGTGCCGCTCCTCGACCGCGAGGGCAAGGTCATCGCCGTGATCTGGGCGGACGACCCCGACGACCGGCTCGTGCCGTCGCGTCAGCTGATGCAGGCCCTGCGGGTATTCGCCAACCAGGCCACGGCCGCGCTCGACGCGGCCGGCCGCTTCGAGGAGGTCAGGTTCCTGGCCGAGCACGACTCGCTCACCCGCCTCTTCAACCGCCACGCGTTCGCCGCCCGGCTCGAGCTCGAGATGACACGGTCGACCAGGTACGGCCGGCCGTTCACGTTGGTGGTCCTCGACGTCGACGGGTTCAAGTCGGTGAACGACCGCCACGGGCACCTCGCGGGCGACGCCGCCCTCGAGCAGCTCGGGCTGGTCCTGCGCGCCGGGCTCCGCGCTGCCGACACGGCCTACCGGATCGGCGGCGACGAGTTCGCCCTGCTCCTCCCCGAGACGTCGGCCGTCGAGGCGCGCGCCGTGATCGAGCGCATCGCCGAGGATCTCGAGGCAACGGGCGACCGGGCGGGCACGCCGCTCAAGGCGAGCTTCGGCGTGATCGTCGGCGACGCGGGGCTGACGGACGCCGAGCGGCTGCTGCGCGAAGCGGACGCCGCGATGTACGAAGCCAAGCGCACCGGCGCGCACATCCATTTCGTTGCATGATTCGAGCACCACGGCAATGACCCCTCACGATCCCGAAGCGCTTTCCCGACTCCGCGGGTTCCTCGAAGTGACCCGCGTGGTGCGATCGGAGGAGGAGCTCGGAGGCCTGCTCGCCTCGATCGCGAAGTCGATCTCGGAGTCGCTCGGGTTCGTGACCGTGACGGTGCACCTCCACCGCCCCGCTTGGGACGACTTCGAGGTGACGACCGTGCACGGGAGCGAAGAGGCCGTCGAGAGCCTGATGGGCGACGCCCGCGGACGCGAGGTCTGGGAGCCGCTGCTCGACGCGCGCTTCGCGCGTCGCGGCGCCTACCACGTGCCGCACGGCGAGTTCGACTGGGAGACGCACGCGCCGGGCTCGTACGTCCCGCCCGTGGCCGCCGGATCGGCGCCCGAGGACTGGCACCCGCTCGACGCGCTCTTCGTCCCGCTCCGGCATGCGGACGGCCACCTGATCGGCATCCTCTCGGTCGACGAGCCGGTGAGCGGCCGCGTCCCGACCGACGAGGAGCTCGACGTGCTCGTCGCGATGGCCGACCACGCCGCCATCGCCGTCCAGAGCGCCCAGGAGGCGGAGCAGGCCGCTCGCCATCGCGCGGCGCTCGAGCAGCTCCTCCAGGTGTCGTCGCGCCTCACCGAGACGTTTGCGATCGACGAGATCCTCCAGTCGGTCTGCGACGGCATCCACACGGCGCTCGGGTTCGAGAACGTCTGCATCGACCTCCCCGACCCGCCGACGGGGGTCTTCCGGACGCGGGCGACGTACGGATGGGAGCTGGACGACGACGCGGTGAAGACCGCGATGACCCTCACGCAGATCAAGAGTCTTGCCGAGCCCGAGTTCGAGATCGAGGGCTGCTACCTGCTCGACCACGAGCAGGGCGTCGAGCGGGTCGCGCCCGAGCACCACACGTACGAGTCGAAGCTCAGCGGCCGGGGCCCGCTGGCCTGGCGAAACCACTGGCTCATCGTCCCGCTCTGGAGCCGCTCCGGCGAGATCATGGGCGCGATCTGGGTCGATGACCCGGTCGACCGGCTCGTGCCGTCCGAGCGCAAGCTCCAGGCGCTGCGCGTGTTCGCCAACCAGGCGACAACCGCCCTCGACACCGCGGCCCAGTACGAGCAGATGCAGTTCCTCGCCGAGCACGACCCCCTGACCCGCCTCTTCAACAGGCGAGCGTTCAACGAGCGGCTCGAGCAGGAGGTGGCGCGGTCGATGCGGTACGGGCACCCCATGGCGCTCGTGCTGTGCGACCTGAACGGGTTCAAGGCGCTGAACGACCGCAACGGCCACGCTGCCGGCGACGAGGCCCTCGAGGTCGTGGGCCTGGTGCTGACCGGCGCGCTCCGCACCGCCGACGCCGCCTTCCGCATCGGCGGCGACGAGTTCGCCCTCATCCTGCCCGAGACCGGCGAGGAGGAGGCCCGGGCCGCCGTCGACCGCGTGTCCGACGCGATGGCGGTGGCGTTCGCGGCGCGCGACGAGGAGCTGGCGGCCGGATTCGGCGTCGCGGTGTGCCCTCGCGACGGCGACGATCCACGTCCGCTCTTCCGCGCGGCGGACCGCGCGATGTACGCCGCGAAGCCGCGCGTGCCTCGGGAGGCGTAACTGTCCGGTTAGGATCTCGCCGAATGGGGGCGGCGCGAGGAGGACCGTGGACTTCGACCTGAACGACGAGCAACGCTCGATCCAGGAGACCGTGCGTGAGTTCGTCGACCGACGCATCCTGCCGGTGGCGCAGGAGAACGACATCAACCACCACCTCGACATGGGCATCATCGAGGGCATGGCCGAGCTGGGGCTGCTCGGCGCGCCGATCCCGCCCGAGCACGGCGGGGCGGGGCTCGACTACGTGTGCGAGGCGCTGATCTGCGAGGAGATCGAGCGGGGCGAGTCGGCCTTCCGCACGCTCATCTCGGTGCACGTCGGCCTGAACTCGCTGTCGCTCCTCAAGTTCGGGACCGACGACCAGCACAAGCGCTACCTCGAGCCGATGGCGAAGGGCGAGAAGCTCGGCTGCTTCGGGCTGAC
>JBOHBE010000093.1:0-16626 GCA_050698235.1 Gaiellales bacterium | reverse complement strand
GGGGGCGGGCCCGCCCCACTGCGCACCGCCGGCCTGCCAGGCGCCGTAGCCGACGATCGAGATCTCAGGGTTGCCCGTGCCGAGGGTTCGCGTTTGCATGGGCCGGGGAGTCTATGCTCGGGGCGTGTTCGAGCGCTTTACCGAGCGTGCCCGCCAGGTCGTGGTGCTCGCGCAGGACGAGGCGCGCGCACTGCGGCACCACTACATCGGGAGCGAGCACCTGCTGCTCGGGCTGATGCGCGAGGAGCCCGGCGTGGCGGCCCGGGTGCTCGGCGAGGCGGGGGTCGACGCGAATGCCCTGCGTGACCACGTCCGCGCCGTCGTCGGGGAGGGAGACGGCGCATCGCCCGGCCAGCTCGCGTTCTCGCCCGGCGCGAAGGCGGCTCTGGAGGCCGGCCTGAAGGAGTCGCTGGATGTCGGCCACAACTTCATCGGCACCGAGCACATCCTGCTCGGGATCCTCCGGAACCCCGAGCCGCAGGTGACGGCCGTGCTCGCCGCCGCCGGTGTCGACGTGGGTCAGCTCGTCGCCAGCGCGGAGCAGGCGCTTCCCGGACAGTCAATCGTCGAGATCGCACCCGACATCATGGGGTTCGAGCGCCTGACCGAGTTCGCCCGCGGCGCGATCGTGCACTCTCAGGACGAGGCGCGCTCCCTCAACCACAACTACGTCGGCACCGAGCACATCCTGCTCGGCCTGCTGCGCGAAGAGCAGGGCGGAGCGGCACAGGCGCTCCACGCCGGCGGAGTCAGCGCGGACGCCGCGCGGGACCAGGTGCGGCAGACGGTCGGCACCGGCGACGACCCGGTGGTCGGCCAGATCCCGTTCACCCCGCACGCGAGGCGGATCCTCGCGCTGGCCCGTGCGGAGGCGACGGGGCTCAACCACTGGTCGGTGGGCACCGAGCACCTGCTCCTCGGGTTGATCGGGAAGCACGGGGGCGTGGCAACCGAGATCCTGGAGCAGCTCGGCGCAGAGCCGGGCCGCATCCGCGACGAGGTTCACGCGCTCCTCGCCGTCATGGTCTTCGAACGTCCGCAGGTGTCGCCTGAGGTCGCCATCTCATGCCCGGCGTGCGGCGAGAAGCTCGCCGGCTTTCCCATCGTCTGGGACGCCACTGACGGGTTTCGCATCGCCGGCGACCACGAGGCGAACTGCTCGAGCTGCGGCGCGCGGTATCGGCTGCACCACGTCGTCGACCTTCGGCCCGCCTGACGTATACTCGTTTGGCCCCCTGGCGACCGCGCTCGATGGGGCGTGGCCAAGTGGTAAGGCAACGGGTTTTGGTCCCGTGATCCCTGGTTCGAATCCAGGCGCCCCAGCTCCCAACACCGACCGCCCACTCCGCATGACTCACGGCTCTCCGCTCGCCTGTGTCCTCCTCGCCGCCGGTCAGGGGACCCGGATGCGATCCACGACGCCGAAGGTGCTGCACGAGATCCTGGGGCGGACGCTGATCGACTGGGCCGTCGCCGCGTGCCTCGAGTCGGAGCCCGACCGGATGCTCGTCATCGTGCCTCCTGGAGCCGAGGAGATCCGCGAGCGGCTGCCGGCCGGGGTTGAGCCGGTGACGCAGGAGCGGCCGCTCGGGACCGGCGACGCCGTCAAGGCTGCGCGCGGGGCGCTCGAGGGCTTCGACGGCGACGTGCTCGTCCTCTACGCCGACCATCCGCTCACCGATCCCGCGAGCCTCCAGGCCCTGCGCGCGACGCATGCCGACGCCGGCGCGGCCGCGACGGTGCTGACGTTCGAGCGGACCCCGGCCATCGGCGCCGACTTCGGCCGCGTCGTCCGCGGCGACGACGGGATCGAGCGGATCGTCGAGGTCCGCGACGCGTCGGACGCGGAGCGGGCGCTGACCGAGGTCAACTCGGGCATCTATGTCTTTCGCTCCGGCGATCTGTGGCCCGCGCTCGAGGATCTCGACGCGGCCAACGACCAGGGCGAGCTCTACCTGACCGATGCGATCGGCGCGCTCGTCGCCGCCGGCCGGCCCGTGGTCGGCCACCGCCATCCCGATGCGAAGGCGGCGCTCGGGATCAACACCCGCGCCGACCTGGCCGAGGCCGCGGCGCTCCTGCGCGACCGCACGAACCGCAGGCACATGCTCGCCGGCGTCACGATCGTCGACCCGGCGACGACCTGGATCGACGCCTCGGTCGAGATCCAGCCCGACGCGCTCATCCAGCCGTTCACGGTGCTCCGCGGCGAGACCCTCATCGAGGCGGGCGCCGACGTCGGCCCGCACGTCTGCGCGGTCGACGCTCGTGTTGGCCCCGGAGCCGACGTTGGGCCCTTCTGCTACCTGCGCCCCGGCGCCGACGTCGGCGCCGGCGCAAAGGCCGGCACGTTCGTCGAGATCAAGAACTCCTCGATCGGCGAGCGCGCCAAGGTCTCGCACCTCTCCTACATCGGCGACGCCGAGATCGGCGCCGACACGAATATCGGAGCAGGCAACATCACCGCCAACTACGATGGGACACAGAAGCAGCGGACCACGATCGGACGTGATGTCCGCTCTTCGAGCGACACTGTCTTCGTCGCGCCCGTGACGATCGGAGATGGTGCGTGGACCGCTGCTGGCTCCGTGATCACCGACGACATCCCACCGGACGCCCTCGGCGTCGCCCGCGCCCGTCAAACGAACATCGAGGGATATGGAACACGAAAGCGAAGCCGCAGTTAGCCTCGACACGCCGATGCCGCTCTTTGCCGCAACCGGCCTGGCGGGGTCGGCCGTGAGCAAGGGCGAGCACGCGACGTGGATGGAGCGGGCGCCGAACAAGCGCCTCATGCTCTTCGCCGGCCGGTCGAACATGGCCCTCGGCGAGGCCATCGCCGAGCGGCTCGGGATCAAGCTCGGCGACGTCACGCTGAAGACCTTCACGAACGGCGAGGTGTACGTCCGCTACGAGGAGTCGATCCGTGGCTCGGACGTGTTCATCGTCCAGTCGTGCGTGTCGCCGACGAACGACGCCCTCGTCGAGCTCCTGGTCATGGTGCAGGCGGCGGCGCTCGCGTCGGCCAAGCGCGTCACGGCCGTCATGCCCTGGTACCCGTACAGCCGGCAGGACAAGAAGGGGATGCCGCGCGAGCCGATCACGGCGCGGCTCGTGGCCGACATCCTCGAGGCGGCGGGCGTCGACAGGGTGCTCACGATGGACCTCCACGCCGGCCAGGTGCAGGGCTTCTTCCACAAGCCGGTCGACCACATGACGGCGGTCCCGATCCTGGCCGAGCACTTCAGCATGCTGCTCGACCTGGAGTCCGACGAGATCGTCGTCGTCTCGGCCGACGCCGGCCGGGTGAAGCTCGCCAAGAAGTTCGCCGAGATGCTCGGCGGCGAGCTGGCCCTCATCACCAAGGAGCGGCCCGAGCATCAGGAGGCCGAGGCGACCAACGTGATCGGCCGCGTCCGCGGCAAGGTTTGCATCCTGCTCGACGACATGATCGACACCGCGGGCACGCTCTGCGCGGGCGGCCAGGCGCTGCTCGACCACGGCGCCACGCGGGTCTTCGCCTGCGCGACGCACCCCGTGTTCTCGGGCCGCGCGCTCGAGCGGCTCGAGTCGAGCGTGTTCGAGAAGGTGGTCGTGACTGACACGATCCCGATCGACCCGACGACCCGCCCCGCCAACGTCCAGGTGCTGTCGGTGGCCCCGATCCTGGCTGATACGATCTCGAACGTCTTCAACGACGATTCCGTCTCGGGCCTCTTCCACGGCGGAAACCAACTGTTCTGATGGACCGAGTCAAGCTACAGGTCAGCCTCCGAGAGGGGCGAGGGACGAAGGACGCCAAGGCCCTGCGAGCAGCGGGCGAGATTCCCGGCGTCATCTATTCGGCGACCTCCGACACGCAGGCCATCACGGTCAATGCGCGCGCGCTGCGCCAGGCCGTGTCGCACCACGGGATGCACGCCATCCTCGACGTCACGCTCGACGGCGACGGCAAGGGCCGCCCCGTGCTGATCAAGGACGTCCAGCTCGACCCGGTGCGCGGCCGCGTCGTCCACATCGACCTGCACGAGATCCGCCTCGACCAGAAGATTCAGACGATCATCCCGGTCCAGCTCGAGGGCCACGCCGAGGGCGTGAACATGGGCGGCGCGCTGAACCAGCCCGTGCACGAGGTGCGGGTCGAGGCGCTTCCGGCCGACCTCATCGACTTCATCAGCGTCGACGTCAGCCACCTCGATATCGGGCAGTCGATCCGGCTCTCCGACATCCCGGCCCCGGCCGGCATCACGTTCACCGACGACCCCGAGAGCACGGTGCTGGCAAGCGTCGCTGCCCCGGTGTCCGAGGAGGATCTCAAGAGCGAGGCCGAGCTCGAGGCCGAAGCCGAGGCGGAGGCCGAAGCCGCGGCGGCTGCCGAGGCGGGCGAAGAGGGCGAGGGCGCGGAGCCGGACCAGGCGGGCGACGCTGCCGGCGGCGACGAGTCGTCCGGCGACGACAGCAGCTCCGAGTAGCGCCCGATGGGACTCCTTCGGCGCCGCAAGCCGGCACCGACGCTCGACCTGCTCGTGGTCGGTCTGGGCAACCCGGGCCCGGAGTACGCCCGCACCCGCCACAACCTGGGCTTCATGGTGGCCGACCGGCTTGCCGAGTCGCTCGACGGGTCGTGGCGGTCGAAGTTCTCGGGCCGGATCGCGACGGCGCGGGCCGACGACGTGCGCCTTGCGCTGTTCGAGCCGCAGACGTTCATGAACCTCTCGGGCACGGCGGTCGCGGCCGCCGCGCGCTTCTACGGCCTCGAGCCTGCCGACGTCCTCATCGTGCACGACGAGATCGATCTCGAGCTGGGCGACGTTCGGGCCAAGATGGGCGGCGGGCTCGCGGGCCACAACGGCCTGCGGTCGGTGCGCTCGGCGCTCGGGACGGCCGACTTCCCCCGCGTCCGCATCGGCGTCGGGAGGCCCGGCCGCGGCGACCGCCGGCCGGTCGCCGACTGGCTGCTCCAGCCGTTCGACGCGGGCACCGACGTCGGCGGGCTGGTCGAACGTGGTGCGGCGTGCACCCTCGTCGTGGTGCGTGACGGAATCGACGCCGCGATGCGGGAGTTCAACGGCACCGGCCCCGCGTCGTCGTCGACGGACGCTGGTTAACATCCGCCGGATGCTGACACGGACCGACCCCGGGACGGCGCCCGGCATGGCCGCCGATGACCGGGCACCGGTCTCGGCGAGGAGCATGGTGCTGGGGCTCGCCGTCGGCGTCCCCGTCAGCGTCGTGCTCCTCTACGTCGCCACCCGCGGCGTCGCGTGGGAGGACGTCCGGACGGCGATATCAGAGGCGCGCATCGCGCCGCTCGCGGTCGCCGTCGTCGCCCTCTCGGGCGTCTACGTGATCCAGGGCCTGCGCTGGCGGTGGATCGCCCGGCGGCAGGCGAGGGCGTCGCGGGTCGCGTTCGTCGGCATGGTCGTCGCCGGAGTCGGGGCCAACAACGTGCTTCCCGGCCGGATCGGCGACCTGCTCCGCGCGCACTGGCTGAGCGTCCGCACCGGCACGCCGCATTCGCGCACGCTCGCCACCGTCGTCGTGGACAGGGCGTGCGACGTGTTCGTGCTGCTCGCGCTGCTCCTCGTGACCTACCCGTTCACGCCGCGGCGCACCTGGATCGACCGGGTGTTCATCGCCTCGCTGGTGGTGACGGCGCTGATCGCTGCCGGCCTGGTCGCGACGAGGCTCTATGTGTCACACCGGGCCCGCGACGGCCGCACGCTTCCCCTGTCGGTCAGGCTCTCGTGGCCGGGGAGGCAGCTCTCGGGCCTGATCCGAGGGACGGCGGCGGTGGTCGGCGCGTCCGACCTCGCAATCGCGCTCGTGCTCTCGGTCGGGGCCTGGCTCCTGTGGGCGGTCGGGCTGTGGCTCGTCGCCGACGCCCTGGGCATCGACCTCGCGCTCTGGCAGGCGGCGTTCATGACCGGTCTGGTGAATCTCGGGACGGCGGTCCCGTCATCGCCGGGCTTCGTCGGCACCTACCAGTGGCTCTGCGTGAGCGGGCTCGGGCTGTTCGATGTGGGGGCGAGCCAGGCGTTCGCGTTCTCGCTCGTCCTCCAGGCGGCATGGTTCGTCCCGACGACCCTGGTCGGCGTGCCGCTGGCTGTGCGCCTGAGCATGGAGCGTCGCCGTGCCTGAGCTCTCGGTGCTGATCCCGGTCTACAACGAGGAGCGGACGCTCGAGCGGCTGCTCGACGCGGTCGAGGAGCGGCCGGAGGTCTCGGAGCTCGTGATCGTCGACGACGGGTCGACCGACGCGACCGCCGAGATCCTGCGCTCGCGCGACTTCAAGGTCAAGGCGCAGGTCATCCACCATGAGCGAAATCGAGGCAAGGGAGCGGCTCTCCGAACCGCGATCGCGGCAGCCACGGGAGACGTCGCCCTGGTGCAGGACGCCGACCTGGAGTACGATCCCGCGGAGTTCCCGCTCCTTCTGGCACCGATCGAGCGGGGTCGGGCCGAGGTCGTGTACGGCAGTCGCAGCTTCGCTGCGCACTCGGCGTACTCGTTCTGGTTCGTCATCGGGAACAAGTTCGTCACCCTGTGGACCAACGTCCTCTTCAACAGCTATCTGTCGGACATGGAGACGTGCTACAAGCTGATGCCGCTCTCCGTGTGGCGCTCGCTCGACCTCCAGTCGGACGGGTTCGACATCGAGCCGGAGATCACGGCGAAGCTCCTGAAGTCGGGGCGCCGGGTCTACGAGGTGCCGATCTCCTACGCCGCCCGCGGCCGGATCGAGGGCAAGAAGCTGACGTGGCGGGACGGAGTGATGGCGCTCTGGACGCTCTCGCGGATCCGGGTCGCGCCGGGCAGGTCCCGGAAGGGGTAAACCCCGCGGCGAGACCCGCCGATAAGGTCACCATGCGTCGTCGGGTCTCTGTTGTCCTGAGCGCGCTCCTCGTGGGAGTCGCAGCTTTCGCGATCCTGCCTTCGCCCGCATCGGCGTCGAAGGCGATCACCCACAACGCGAGCCATGTCCGGCTCCGCGTCGACCGAAGCGGCGTCGCCGTCGTCGAGTACACCGACCAGAAGGGCCGCCGCCATCACGTGCTGGCCTGGGGCGCCAAGAACGCGATCGCGCCGACCCGGGGCCGAAAGCAGCGCCACTTCAAACTCGACTACTCCGGTGGCTGGAGCGCGTTCGGGCGGGCCTACTGGGCCACGATGAAGAACGCGTGCAACCACTTTCCCACGGCGCAGGGCCTGGCCGACGCGGCGGGCGAGGAGCCACTGCCGCTCTACGTCGCCGGCTGCCAGCTTCCCAACGGGTCGTTCTGGGCGCTCCAGGCGTGGAAGCGGATCGTCCCGCACGGCGGGCTTCACAAGAAGGACTACCGAAACGCGTTCGTCGAGCTTCACCTCTCGCACTGGAACACGGCGCTGCCGGTCCTGAAGATCCACACTGACTGGATCTACAACGGCAAGTACGACCACCTGTGGGGCCAGTTCACCTACCTCGGAGTGCCGGTCCACGGCTTCGGCGCGACCAACGTCGGAAACCCGACCGACGCGTTCGGCCGCAACCTCTACGTCGACACCCTCGACTCGAGGTGGGGCAGCGGCTGGTGGCGGATGCAGGCCTTCCTGATGCACCGCCCGGCCGGCAACTACTGCGTCGGCACGTACAAGTTCGGTCGCACGGTTCCGAGCATGGGCAAGGAGTACCGCGGCACGATCATGGGCCCGGGCGTCACGCCGATCGTGCGCGTCAAGGTGCCCGAGCCCGGCCCGTACGACGCGCACGCGGACGCCATCGCGAACGCCCAGGAGAAGGCGCTCGCGCCTCCCGGCGACTCGTGTAACCACACGCACTGAGCCCCGGACGGGGTCGAGTATCATCGCCCGGTGACGCTCCGACTGCTCGCCGAGGTGGCCTGGCTGCCTATCGGCATCGCAGTCGCCTACGGAGTGTGGAGGTCGCTCGAGCGTGAGGGCACGGGCCGCGTCGGCCAGGTGCTCGGCACGGCCATCGCGTTCGTGGCGCTGGCCTGGCTCCCGGTCGCGGCGATCGATCTGGCGGCCCGGACGCGGCACGATGCCCGGCTGACGCCGACGGCGGTCGAGAACGCCGGAGCGATCAACTCGAAGGGTCTCGTGCACGCGATCAAGCGGCTGCGCACGACGATCCCCGAGGGCGACACCTACCAGCTCGACGCCTACTCGAGCCGTGTCTCGTTCTGGGCGTACACGTCGCTCCTGCCGCGCATCGCCGTCGGGTCGGGCGCCGGCGCGGACTGGCGGATCGTCTGGCACAGGCATCCGGGTGGTGCGGCGCCGGCCGGAGCAACCGAGCTGGCACCGGGCGTCTGGGTTGTCCACGCGTCATGATCGCGCACCTCCTCGCCCTCGCTCTCGCCAACCTCTGCTTCCTCGCCGCCGGGGCGGGCATCGGCCGCGCGCTCGGGCTCTGGCGGGCGCCGCGCGACCTGCCCGGCGTGGTCGCCGTCCTCTACCTGATCGGCGTCGGGGCGTCGGGCATCCTCGCGACGTGGGCGCTCGTGGCGGGCCTCGAGCTCAGCCGCTCGCAGGTCGTGGTGGGGTGCGCCTTGCTGGCGGCGGTGGGCGCCGTGCCGCTTCGCCGGACGGGCCTGACCCTGCCTCGGGGACCCGAGCGGCGGCGCGAATGGGTCGTGGTGGCGCTCCAGGCCGCCGTCGCGCTCATCGTCATCCTGCTCCTCGTCGACGCGGCATACCGGCCGCTCTCCGAGTGGGATGCCTGGGCGATGTGGACGATGAAGGCCAAGGCGATCACGCTCCTCGGCGGCCTCGACGCGCGCGTCCTGGCGGGTGTGCCCTACCACCACCTGCACCTCGACTATCCGCTTCTCCTCCCGGCGGTCGAGGCGATGGGCTTCCGGTTCATGGGGTCGATCGACACCCAGGTGATCCACCTTCAGCCGGCCCTGCTCACCGCCGCGCTGCTCGTGGCGCTTCCGTGCCTGCTCACCGACCGGGTGCCCGTCGTCATTGCATGGGCGTCCGCGCTCCTCATCGGCGTCGCGCCCTCGCTGGTCGACCAGGCGGGCGCCGGGCTGGCCGACGCGCCCCTCGCGGTCTTCTTCGCGATGGCTGCGGTCTTCGGCTGGCGCTGGCTCGCCGACGGGCAGCGCGAGATGCTCGTCCTCTCGGCCCTCTTCGCGGCCACCGTGCTGGCGACCAAGCGCGAGGGGACGCCGTTCGTGGCCGCGTTCTTCCTCGTCCTGCTCATCGCCGCGGGCCGGGGCCGGAGGCTCGCCGTGGTCGCCGCGGGCGCCGCCTCGGTCGCGACGGCCCTCCCGTGGCAGCTGTGGCTCCACTCGAACGGCGTCGACACCTCGAACGGCGAGATCCCGTACGCCAAGGTCATCGACCCCGGGTACCTCGCGGGCCGGCTCGGGCGGATCCCGACGGGTGCCGCGTCGCTCGTGTGGCACGCGCTTCAGCCCAGCGCGTGGCTGGTCATCGTGCCGGCGGCGGCGGTGGCGGTGATCCTCGCGGCCCGGAGCGGCGAGCGCCGGACGGCCGTGTTCGTCGCCGCCGTGGCGTGCCTCGTCTTGGTGAGCGTCGTCTGGGCCTACTGGGTCGGGCGGCCGAGCCTGCACTACTACCTCCAGCACTCGGCGCGGCGCGTCGTGACAACGCCTGTCGTGCTGCTGGGGGCGTTCCTGCCGGTGCTGTGGGTGGCCGCTTCGCGCCGGCCGCGGGCCGGCCCGCCGCTCGGCGACTAGGCGATCAGGCGGATGCGCGGGCCCTTGCCGTTCTGGGCCGGCGCGGCGACGACGTCGGGGACTCGCTGATCGAGGCGCGACTCGAATGCGCGCCGCATCGCCTCGCCCGACATGTGGGCGCCGGTCTGCATGCGCAGGCACGCCAGCTTGGAGTCAAGCCGGCGCACGGCCTCGGGCGGGTCGTAGAGGTGCGCCCGCACCTGATACTCGCTCATCCCCCGATGGAGCATTGGCACGGCGCCTACCTTAACGGCAACCCGGGACGGAGTAAACCCCCTACTGACGAAATTCGTCACAAGGCGGACAGGCCCAGGTACATCTCGCGCGCGGATCGCAGGGCCCACTCGAACCGGCGGATCTCGAGGCGCTCGTCGGGGCTATGGATGTTGTCGGCGTCGATGCCGAACCCCGAGAGCACGGTCGGGATGCCGCGGGCGGTGAACGCCGCCGCCACGGGGATCGAGCCGCCGCTTCGGATCGCGAGCGGCCGCACGCCGGTCGCCCGCTCGATCGCGTCGAAGCCGACGCGGAGCGCCGGATGCGCGGGATCCATCCACGCCGGCTCGCCGGGCGGCCACATCTCGATCTCGAGCTCGGCATGGGCGGGGCAGGCGTCGCGGAGCGTCTGCTCGAGCAGCTGCGACATGGCCACCGCATCCTGGCCGGGGGCGAGCCGGACCGAGAGCGACGCCCGGGCCTCGGGCTGGATCGACGTCTTGTGGAGCGACGGGTCGCCCGAGCCGACCGAGTGGACGGTGATCGACGGCCTGGACCACGTGCGCTCGTAGAACTCGTCGCCGGCGGCCGGGTCGGAGGGCGTCACGCCGCCGCGCTCGAGCTCCTCGCCGCCCGGGGCGAGCGTCGACCACCCGTCCCGCTCGGACTGCGCGACGGGAGCGATGCCCGCCGAGAAGCCGGCGGGGAGGTCGACGAGGGCCGCCAGCACACGGTGCAGGTCGTGGACGGGGTTGGCCGCGGCGCCGCCGTAGATCCCCGAGTGCAGCTCGCGGGCGCCGGTCCGCACGCGCACCTGAGCGCCGGCGAGGCCACGCAGGCCGGTCGTGATCGCCGGCAGGTCCGCGTTGACCATGCTGCCGTCGAAGATCACGGCCGCGGAGAACTCGCCCTCGACGTCTGCGAGGTGGTGCATCACGGAGTGCCCGCCCACCTCCTCCTCGCCGTCGGCGAGCACGCGCACGTTCACGCCCAGCTCGCCGGATTCGGCCAGGTCGAGCGCGGCCCGCAGAAGCGCGTAGAAGTTGCCCTTGTCGTCGCAGGTGCCGCGGCCGTAGATGTGGCCGTCGCGGATCTCCGGCTCGAAGGGCGGGCTCGTCCACAGGTCGAGCGGACCCGGCGCCTGGACGTCGTAGTGTCCGTACACGATCACGGTCGGGGATCCGGGCTTCGACGCCTCGATCGTCCCGTCGACCACCGGGTTGCCGTGGGCCTCGGTGATGGAGCCGCCGCCGATCAGGGCTGCGACCCACTCGGCCGCCTCGCGCAGCTCGTCGGGATGGGCGCCGTCGCTCGACACCGACTCGATCCGGAGGAGCTCGCCGAGCTCGGCGAGCGCGGCGTCAGTGGTCGTGACGCTGGGTGTGCTTGCCACGGGCGATGTCGATCAGCGTGAGGAAGCCGAGGATCAGCGGGATCGAGAGGGCGATCACGAAGATCGAGTCGAGCGTCCAGTCATGCCCGGTGGGCTTGGCGGTGTCGGCGCTGTCGGCGGCGAACGCCGCGGCGGGCAGTGCCAGCGACAGGGCTACGGCGTAGAGGCTTGTGATCAGACGGCGCACAGCAACGGACCTCCGTCGGTGGGACCGGCCGGAGCCTACCATTCACGACGGCGGTGACGGAAGGGATCAGGCAACGGCCCGACGCGCCCCTCGCTGGGGCGGAGCTCGCCCTGCCCTATCTCCTGGACGACGCCGACTTCGCGGGCTTCGCGCGCCGGGCCGTTTCGGGAAGTGCGCGGGCCCGCGTCTCCGAGCCGCTGCTCGGCGCGCTCGTCGCCGCCCTCTGGACGTCCCGCGCAGAGGCCGAGCCGCGCGGCCTGGCCGTGCTCGTCGGCGACGACGACGCCGCCCGGGCGCTGTCCGAGTCCGCGTCCGCATTCCTGCCCGGCGAGGCCGTGGCCTTCATGCCGTCGCGCGGCGCCGCGCACGGCGCCGGCCTCGACCCGCCGCCGCATCTCGCCGGTGAGCGTTCGCGGGCGCTCCACACGCTCGCCGCGGGCGGCCTGGTCGCCGTCTCGGCGGACGCCCTCGTCGAGCGCCTCCCTCCGCCCGCCGTGCGGCCGCGCCCGGTCGAGCTGCGCCTCGGCGAGGATCGGCCGTTCGACGAGCTGACCCACGAGCTGGCGGGCGCCGGATACGAGCGCGCCGACACGGTCGAGGAGCGCGGCCAGTTCTCGGTCCGGGGCGGCCTCGTCGACATCTTCCCGTCGACCGGCCGCGAGCCGGTCAGGGCCGAGTTCTTCGGCGACAGCCTGGAGCGCCTGTCGGCGTTCTCGGCCTTCACGCAGCGCTCCCTGCGAGACCTCGACCACGTGCTCATCTACCCCGCCGCCGAGGTTGCAAAAACGGTGCCTGGCACCGATTTTTCATGGGGCGACGAGGAGGAGGGGGTGGCGGAGGGGCTCGTCTCGCCGCTTCCCGAGATCGTCGGCTCGGCCGCCGTCGTCGCCTGGAACCCCGAGGCGCTCGCGGCGGAGGTCGACGAGGCGTCCGCCGAGGCCGCCGAGCTGCTCCACGATACGGAATCGCTCCGGCGCGGGTATGTGCCGGCCGCCGAGGCGCGCGCGCTCGTCGACGACGCCTCGGCGCTCGAGGAGATGCCGCTCGGCCAGCCCGCCTCGTTCGCCGCCCAGCCCCCGGCGCTCGCCTCGTTCGGCGTTGCCGAGGCCGAGAACGAGCTGCGGAGCCTCATCCGCGCCGGCTACCGCGTGCTGGTGTGCTTCCCCCACCTCGGCGAGGCACGGCGGATGCACCTCCAGCTCCGGCGCGTCGAGGCCGAGCTCCCCGACCCCGGGGCCGCGGGTCCCGACGAGGCCGGCGTGGCGTTCTGCGTCGCCCAGCTCCGGCGCGGGTTCGTGGCGCCCGGCCTGCGCCTGGCGGTGCTCCCATCGGGGCAGCTCTTCCGCCGCCGCGGCGCGCGCGGGCCGGCGCGCATCGGTCGCGCCCTTGCGACGGTCGCCGACCTTCGCGCCGGCGATTACGTCGTCCACGAGGATCACGGCGTCGGGCGCTTCGTCCGGTTCGACACCAAGGAGGTCGGAGGCGTCGTCCGCGACTACCTCTACCTCGAGTTCAAGGGCGACGACCGCCTGTACGTGCCCCACGACCAGCTCGCCAAGGTCAGCCGGTACGTCGGCGCCGACGGCCGCGCGCCGGCGCTCGCGAAGCTCGGCGGCAAGGCGTGGCAGACGCTCAAGTCGCGCGCCCGCATCGCGGTGCGCGAGCTCGCCGGCGAGCTGATCGCGCTCTATGCCCGCCGCCAGTCGGCCACCAAGCCTCCGCACGTCACCGACGACGAGTGGATGGCCCGCCTCGAGGAGTCGTTCCCCTTCGAGGAGACCGACGACCAGGAGGCGGCGATCGACATCGTGAAGGAGGACATGGAGTCGGACCGGCCGATGGACCGGCTCGTGTGCGGGGACGTCGGCTTTGGCAAGACCGAGGTGGCCGTCCGAGCGGCGTTCAAGGCGGCGTCGGGCGGCCGCCAGGTCCTCATGCTCGTGCCGACGACGATCCTGGCCCAGCAGCACGCGGCGACCTTCCGCGACCGGTTCCGCGACTTCCCGGTGCGGGTCGAGATGGTGTCGCGCTTCCGCCCGCCGGCCGAGGTGAAGCGCGTCCTCGCCGAGTACGGCGACGGGAAGGTCGAGGTGCTGATCGGCACCCACAGAGTGCTCTCGCGCGATGTCGTCCCCCAGAGCCTCGGCCTCGTCATCGTCGACGAGGAGCAGCGGTTCGGGGTTGCCCAGAAGGAGCTCCTGCGGCAGCTGCGGCTCGAGGTCGACGTGCTGGCGATGTCGGCGACGCCGATCCCGCGGACGCTCCACATGTCGCTCTCGGGCCTGCGCGACATCACGGTGATCACGACCCCGCCCCGTGGGCGCCACCCGATCAAGACCCATGTCGGCGAGTTCGACGAGGAGCTGATCGCCGCCGCGCTCCGCCGCGAGTTCGGCCGCGAGGGCCAGTCGTTCTACCTCCACAACCGGGTCGAGACGATCGACGAGGCCGCCGAGCGCGTCCGCCAGTGGGTGCCGGAGCTGCGCGTCGGCGTGGCTCACGGCCAGATGCCCGAGCGCCGCCTCGAGGACGTGATGATGAAGTTCCTGCACGGCGACTTCGACGTGCTCGTCTCGACGACGATCATCGAGTCGGGACTCGACATCCCCCAGGCCAACACGCTCGTCGTCGAGCGGGCCGACGCGCTCGGCCTGGCCCAGCTGTACCAGATCCGCGGCCGTGTCGGGCGCTCCGACGCGGTCGCCCACGCCTTCCTCTTCTACCCGGACAGGCGCGAGCTGTCCGAGGAGGCTCGCCACCGACTGTCGACGCTGGCGGACTACACCGAGCTCGGGTCCGGCTACCGGATCGCAATGCGCGACCTCGAGCTGCGTGGTGCCGGGAACCTCCTCGGCGACGAGCAGTCGGGGCACGTCGCCGCCATCGGGTTCGAGCTCTACTGCGAGCTCCTCGCCGAGGCCGTGGCCGAGCTCCAGGGACGGCCGCCGGAAACGGCCCGGCCGGTGCGGCTCGACGCCGCGATCGACGCCTACGTCCCCGCGGACTACGTGCCGCTCGAGGCCGTGAAGATCGACCTGCACCGCCGGGTCGCGCTCGCCGCGGACCGCTCCGAGCTGCGCGAGCTCAACGCCGAGCTCGCCGACCGCTTCGGCCCGCTCCCGGACCCGGTGGCGAACCTGCTCTTGCTCCAGGAGGCGCGCCTCGCGGCCGGCGAGCTGGGCGCCGAGGCCCTGACGCTCCGTGGCGGACGGATGACAGTGGCGCCGCTCACACTCACGTCCGCGCATGTCGCGGAGCTCAAGCGAGTGGCCCCGAATGCGCTCTACACCCTCGCCCGCCGAGAGGTCTCCCGGCCTGTATTGGAAGCCTCACAGGTACTCGAAACCCTCGATGCTATACTCGAAATCCGCCGCGAAATAGCGGCTTAATTCGTTTTATGGGCCGTGCCTTTTGCATATTCCTCCTGGCCGTCTTGACGGCCTTTTCCGCCGCCTGTGGAGGCGGTGGCTCGAGCTCGGGCTCGTCCGCCAGCCTGGGCAGCGGCGACGTCGCCGTTGTCGACGGGACCCACATCACGAAGTCGCAGCTCGACCACGCGATCACCCTTCGCGTGAAGGGGATGGAGGCCCAGAAGCAGACGCCGCCCAAGGTCGGCACCACCGACTACACGACGAACGTCGTCCAGCCCACGCTCCAGCACCTGGTGCAGGGCGCCGAGGTGCGTAACATCGCAAACGCGCTCAATGTCTCCGCCTCGGCCGATGATGTCAAGAAGGCGATCCAGGCCTCCGTGACCCAGTACTACGGCGGCGACCAGGCGAAGTTCCAGGCCGACGTCGACCGCTACGGCCTGACCGCCGCCGACCTGAACTACGAGTTCCAGACGTCGGTGCTCGAGACCAAGATCACCAACAAGCTCACCGATCAGGTGGCCGTCACCGACAAGGATGTCCAGGACTACTACGACCAGAACAAGGCGTCGTACAAGTCGTCGGCTGACTCCCGTGTCGTGGACTACGCGCTCTTCCCCGACAAGGCCTCAGCCGTGGCCGCCCAGAAGAAGCTGGCGGGCGGGGCGGGGTTCTCGGACGTCGCGGCCGGGACCATCGACACCAGCGCGAACCACGAGCCGTTCACAGCGCAGAAGGGCCAGATCGACAAGGCCTTCGAGCAGGCGGCGTTCACCCTGCCGACGGATCAGCTCTCGCCGCTCGTCAAGGTCGACAAGGCCTATGCGACCTCGAACCTCGGCGGCAAGTGCCAGCCCGACTGCTACTTCCTCATCCGGCCGACCGCGGACACGGTGAAGGCCGGCACCCAGCAGTCGTTCGACTCGGTCAAGGCCCAGATCCGGACGCAGCTTCTCTCGACGCAGAAGCAGTCGCACGTGACGAGCGTTCTTCGGAAGCTCGAGGCGGCCCAGAAGAAGGCGACCAAGTACGCCACCGGCTACGCGCCGCCGCCGACGTCGACCGCGCCTCCCGCCACCTCGTAGAGTTCGTCGCATGGCCACTCTGGTCGCCCTCGGCCCCGGCGATCCCGACCTCGTGCCGCTGGCGGCATGGCGCGTGCTCGAGGCCGCCGGTCCCGTGGCGGTGCCCGACGACGAGCCGCTCGCCGGGTGGCTGGGCGAGCACGGCATCGCGATCGACCCCGACGCGCCGGTGGCGGCAGCCTCGGGCGAGCGCTTCCGGCGCCTGCTCGCCGAGCGGGACTGGGAGGACGTGGTGCCGCGCGGCGCGGCCCTGCGCGACCTCCTCCTCGCCGACGCCATGGTCGGGCTCCAGCGGCTGACCGAGCGGTTGCGGGTCGACTGCCCGTGGGATCGCGAGCAGACCGCGGCCACCATCGTGCCGCACACGATCGAGGAGGCTTACGAGGTCGCCGAGGCGGCAGGCGGGGGCGACGCCGCCAAGCTGGTCGATGAGCTGGGCGACCTGCTCTTCCAGACGTTCTTCCTCGCGCTCCTCTGCGAGGAGGACGGGACGAGCGACCTGGCCGAGGTCGCGGCCGGGATCACCGAGAAGCTCGTTCGCCGCCACCCGCACGTCTTCGGCGAGCGCGAGGCCGAGACGGCCGGCGCGGTGCGCCGCAACTGGGAGCAGATCAAGCGCGACGGCGAGGGCCGGGCCGGCGTCTTCCACGACGTCCCCGGT
>JBOHBE010000092.1:0-5580 GCA_050698235.1 Gaiellales bacterium | reverse complement strand
TCGGCCGACAGCCGGGCCCGCGAGCAGTCGTGGCAGAACGGCTGGGTCACCGATGCGATCACGCCGAGCTCGCCGGCGCCGTCGCGGTAGCGGTAGCGGCGCGCGACCTCGCCCGGATAGGCGGGCTCGACGGGCTCGATCGGCCACCGGGAGTCGATCGTCTCGATGAGCTCCGAGGCCGGGACCACGTCGTCCATCTGCCACCCGTTCGTGGTGCCGACGTCCATGTACTCGATCAGCCGCAGGGCGTGGCCGGTGCCGCGGAAGTGCCCGGCCATGTCGAGCACCGAGCCGTCGTTCAGGCCGCGCTTCACGACCATGTTCACCTTGACCGGAAGGCCGGCCTCGTGAGCTGCGGCGATGCCCTCGAGCACCCGCTCGACCGGGAAGTCGACGTCGTTCACCGCGCCGAACACCGCATCGTCGAGCGAGTCGAGGCTGACCGTCACGCGGCCGAGGCCGGCGTCGGCGAGGACTCGGGCCTTGCGCGCCAGGAGCGACCCGTTGGTCGTCATGGCCACGTCGTCGATGCCGTCGATCGCCGCGAGCATCGCGACGAGCCGCTCGAGGTCGCGCCGCAGGAGCGGCTCGCCGCCGGTGAGCCGGAGCTTCTGGACGCCGAGCCGCGCGCCGACCCCGGCCACCCGGGCGATCTCCTCGAAAGTCAGGAGCTCCGACCGGCGCAGGAACTGGAAGTCGCGCCCGAAGACCTCCTTGGGCATGCAGTAGACGCAGCGGAAGTCGCAGCGGTCCGTGACCGAGATACGCAGGTCGCGCAGCGGCCGTGAGCGGGTGTCGAGGGCCGTGTTCACGCCTTGCAGCGTACCTAGCATCCTTCCGCGGTGGTAGAACCGCCGGATGCCGATGGCCGAGATCACGGACCGGCTCCGGGCGGCGTACGGCAAGCCGGCCGCCCGCACCCGCCTGCCGGCGCTCGACGAGCTCGTGCTCACCATCCTGAGCCAGAACACGAGCGACCCGAACTGCGAGCGCGCGTACGCCCGCAGGCGCGAGCGGGTCCCCCCCTGGGCCGAGGTGCGCGACGCCCCCGAGGCCGACCTGGTCGAGGCCCTGCGGCCCGGAGGACTGTCCGTCCAGAAGGCGCCTCGCATCCAGTCGGTGCTGCGCGGGCTCGACGCGCTCGACCTGGAGTGGCTGGGAGCGATGCCGGACGCGGCGGCGATGGAGTGGCTCGTGGCGCTCCCGGGCGTCGGCCCAAAGACCGCGAGCTGCGTCCTGCTCTTCAGCCTGGGCGTGCCTGTGATGCCGGTCGACACCCACATCCACCGGATCGCGGGCCGGATCGGGCTGATCCCCTCGGGCACGAGCGCCGACGCGGCCCATCCGATCCTGACCGCCATGACGCCGCCCCGGCGGATGCTCGAGGCTCACCTGCTCCTGATCGAGCACGGACGCTCGACGTGCACGGCCCGGCGTCCGCGCTGCGGGGAGTGCGTGCTCCTCGACCTGTGCGAGTACGGGCGGAGCGCCGCTAGAACGTGAAGCCCGGCGGGCGCGGCCGGCACATGCGGCTGGTGGTCTGCCGGAGGCGCGCCTGCGTCTCGGCGGCCCGCGGCTTTCCGGCGATGTTGTGGAGCTCGAACGGGTCGCGCCGCTCGTCGTAGAGCTCCTCGCGCCCCTTCCCGTAGTGCACGAGCATGAAGCGGTCGGTGCGAACGCCGCAGTAGCTGGGAACCCTCCCCGGCACCTCGTGACGTGTGAAGTTCTCGAGCAGGAGCGTGCGCGACCAGGGGTGCGACGGGTCGCGGAGGATGGGGGCGAAGCTCGTCCCCTCGACGGAGCTCGGCACGGGCACCCCGGCCAGAGCAGCCAGGGTGGCAGCGATGTCGACGTTCCCGACCAGCCGCGGCTCGACCCGGGGCTCGTCGCCGAGGGCGTCGTCCCGGATGATCAGCGGCATGCGGCTGGCCCTGCGGTACGGGTTTCGCTTCGCGGTCGGCGACCAGCGGTGCGACCCCCACATGACGCCGTTGTCTGACATGAAGACGACGATCGTGTTGTGGAGGCGGCCGGTGTCGCGGAGCGCGGCGAGGATCCTCCCGACCTTCACGTCGACCGATTTCAGCGTGCGGACCTGCGCGGTGCGGAACCGGTGCACGGCCGTCATCTGAGGGCGGGACAGGAGCGGCCGCTGATCGAACAACGGCTTGTCGTTCACGCCCCGCTCGTTGAAGTCGGGGGTCGGCCAGCCGTGGCAGTGCCAGCACACGTGCAGGGATGCGTAGCGGGGCTCGGGGCTCGGGTGGGCGTGCGGGGCGTAGGGGGCGTAGTACGCGAAGAGCGGCTTCGACCGCGGGACCGAGCGGATGAACTGCGCGGTCCGGGTGCCCATGAAGTTCGGCATGTACGTGGTGAACGGGTAGTTCTTGGCGAGCCCCTGCACGTACCCGGGTCCGCCCCAGTAGCGCGCCGAGGTCGTGAACGTGTCCCACCCCGGCGGGACGTACCCGCCCCTGTAGCCGTTCAGGTACTTGCCGAAGAGGCCGGTTCGGTAGCCGGCCCGGTGGAGCCACACGGCCAGGGTCTGGAGATCGTCGTGGTGGTGCCGGAACGTGACGGCGCCGCCCTCAGGCGGGGCGTTCCCGTACACGTGGGTCGAGTGGGCGTAGCGGCCGGTGAGGAGCGCCGAGCGCGCGGGGCAGCACAGGGCGACCGAGTCGTAGAACGCCGTGAACTTGACCCCGTGCGCCGAGAGCAACCGCTGGGTCCGCGGCATCGCCCAGAGCGTCTGGGAGGGCTGGTCGTCGGTGAGGATGACGACGATGCTCGGGCGCGATGCCACCTTCGGTGCGGCCCGCTTGTGCGCGCTCACGTCCGTGCCGGACGAGCCGAAAGCGACGACCGCCACGGCGACGGCGCCGGCAGCCCCTATCCACCAGCCCGCGCGTCGGTACCCGCCCGTCTGCATCGACCGAACTCACCCTCCCCCAAAGGACGCGCCGTAGTGTAGTGCTGTGAGCGTCGCCAGCCTCCTCGCCGTCTCGGCGCTCGTCCTCATGCCTGGAGCCGGCGCGACGCTCGCGGCCTTTCGGCCGGGCGTGCTCCGCGTCGAGACGGCGATCGCGCTCTGCTTCGGGCTCGGATACACGGTTGCGGCGCTGACCGCGACGGTGCTTGCGGTCACCGGCACGATCGGGAGGACATCGTTTGCGATCTCGCTCACGGTCGTCACGATCGCGCTGTGGGGGGCGGCGTTCAGCCGACACTCGGCGCGCGCGCACCTGCGGGCGCTGGCCGCCGACGCGCGCTGCAATCGCTGGACGCTCGTGCCCGGCCTCGCCGGGCTCACGGCGTTCGCGATCGACAAGCTCCGGCTCGAGCCCGTGTCGTTCATGAGCAGCGAGGCCGCGTGGCGGTACTGGGGAGACGGGCTCGAGATCCTCCGTGCCGGCGGGGTGCCGGCGAGCACCCTCCAGTGGGGCATCCACATCCCGACGACCGTGAGCAAGGTCGTCCTGAACTCGTTCGAGGCGGGCGTGGTGTCGGTCGCGCCGAACGGGGCGCTGCCCACGATGGCCGCCGTCGTGTGGCTCGGCGGGGTCGGCCTCTTCGCGGCCCTCCTCGCTCTCGGCCGCGCAGTCGGCCTGCGCGTGCTGGCCGTCGGCGTGCCCGTGCTCGTGCTGGCGGTGCCCGCGTCGGCGCCGATCAACGCCGAGTTCACCCAGGACGCGGACGTCTACAGGGTCGAGACCCTGGGCCGCATGGCGGCGGTCTGCGCCGTCGTGATCGCGATCGGCGTGGTGCGCGGGCGGGCGGGCCTGCGCGAGGCCGCGGTCGCGGGCGTGCTGCTCGGCGCGGCGGCCGGCACCCACCTGATCCCCGTCGCCGTCTTCGGGATCTTCCTGGTCTGGTACATCGCAGCGAGCCTGGCCGTGAACCCCGCCAGGCGCCACCGGCTCGCCCGGATCGCCCGTGCCGCCGGCGTGACGGCGCTCCTGACCGTCGTAATCTGGCTGGCCGTGCTCGCGGCGTCGGGGGGCGACCTGGGCTTCCAGCGCGCGCGCGGCTCCGGGGGGTATCCCGGCTTCCCGGTCACACTCGACCCGACCAAGTCGTTCGAGGTCATCAAGCGCACGCACCCCAAGGGGCGGCGCACGGGATGGGCCATCCCGCCCGCGAGGGTCGGCGAGGTGGCGCTCGCGAGCGTGTTCGAGGACCTTCAGGTGACGACGCCCAGGCGCGACTACGTGGGGCTCGTCCTCCTGGCCCTCGCCTCCGGGCTCGTCATCTGGCGGCGGCGGCGCTCGCTCGGACCGGTGACCTTCGCATCGTGGGCGACGGCGCTCACCCTGACGGCCGTCGGGCTCTACTTCAGCCACCGCTACCGGACCTTCGTGCCCGCGACGTTCGGGCCCAGGCGGCTCTTCGAGTACGGCATCCTTTTCGCCGTGATCGCGGGGGTCGCGGCGCTCAGCACGGTGGTGCGAAGCGCCGTTGGATGGGCGGCTCGCGATCGTCGCCGGGCCCTGCGCCGGGCGGGCGCCGTCTGCGTCGGCGGCATCGCTGTGGTGCTCGCCCTGGCGACCGCTCCGGCCGGCGTCACGCCGGACGAGCGAGCCGGCCTCGCGGTGATGGCCACGGTCGCCCGGACGGTCCCGTGCAACGCGCGCATCCTGGTGAACGTGCGCACCGCGGGGAGCTTCGAGGTGCTGGCGGGGCGGACGAGCGTCGACGAGGGGATGGCGCCGTATCTGCGCCCGCCCGTCCTTCGGCGGGTGCTCCCGATCGTGCTCGGCGCGCACCGGTTCTTCCGGGATCCGGCGTCAAACCGGGCGTTCATCGAGAACCAGCACGTCGATGTCGTCGTCGCGGTGGCGGGCGCCCGGGTGGGCGGCCGCCCGATACTGAAACAGGGCCGCCGGGGTGTGCTGGACGACGTCCCGTGGCTTCGGCCGCTGCTCAACACGCCGACCGTTGCGATCTACGCCACATCCTCCCTTGCCCAGGGTGCCAAAAGTTGCTATAAAGCGACTTAGATAATCTTCGTTGCAACCACGCAAGGAGCGGGAACCACATGGCAAAAGTGATCGGCATCGACCTCGGGACGACCAACTCGTGCATGGCGGTGATGGAGGGCGGGGAGCCCACCGTCATCCCGAACGCCGAGGGCGGACGGACGACGCCGTCGGTCGTGGCCTTCACCAAGGACGGCCAGCGGCTGGTCGGCACGCCGGCCAAGCGCCAGGCCGTGACCAACCCCAAGAACACCGTTTTCTCGATCAAGCGCTTCATGGGCCGCAAGGCCGCCGAGGTGTCGGAGGAGCAGAAGATCGTGCCGTACGAGGTCGTCGACGGGCCGAACGGCGACGCCCGCGTCAATGCGGGCGACAAGATGTTCCCGCCGCCCGAGATCTCGGCGATGATCCTCCAGAAGCTCAAGACCGACGCCGAGGCGTACCTGGGCGAGAAGGTGACCGACGCGGTCATCACCGTGCCCGCGTACTTCAACGACTCGCAGCGCCAGGCGACGAAGAACGCAGGCCAGATCGCCGGCCTCAACGTGCTCCGGATCATCAACGAGCCCACCGCGGCCTCGCTCGCGTATGGCCTCGACAAGAA
>JBOHBE010000091.1:0-16056 GCA_050698235.1 Gaiellales bacterium | reverse complement strand
ACCCTGGGTTCCCCCGCGATAGCGTCGCTATACTCAGCGGCCGTGTCCAGAGTATGCGTGATCTGTAGCAAGCACCCCGGTTCGGGCAACAACCGCAGCCACTCGATGGCCGCCACGAAGCGGCGTTTCGACGTGAACCTCCAGAAGATCCGCATCCTCGTCGACGGCGCACCTGTCCGCGCCTACGTCTGCACGCGCTGCCTCAAGAGCGGCCGGGTGCAGAAGGCCGTGTGACGGCGCTCCGGCGCTCCGACCTCGATCCCGACCCCCTGCGCCAGCTCGACCGCTGGCGGTCCGAGGCCGCCGAGGCCGGCGTGGACACGAGCGTCGTCGTCCTTGCGACGGCCGCCGCCGACGGTCAGCCGTCGGCCCGGATGGTGCTGGTCAAGGGCCTCGACGACGGCATCTTTCGGTTCTACACGAACTACGAGAGCCGAAAGGCGGACGAGCTCGCCGGAAACCCACTCGCGGCGCTCCTCTTCCACTGGCCCGGCCGCCAGGTGCGGATCGAGGGCTCGGTGGCCCGTCTCCCCGCCGCCGAATCGGACGCCTACTTCGACTCGAGACCGCCCGGCAGCCGCCTGAGCGCGGCCGTCTCTCCGCAGAGCCGCCCCGTGGAGTCACGCGCCGGCCTCGAGGAGGCCGTCGCGCGCCTGGGCGATCAGCACCCCGACGGCGCCGTCCCCCGGCCCGACACCTGGGGCGGCTACCGGCTTGACCCGCACACGTACGAGTTCTGGCAGCACGACCAGCACCGGATGCACGACCGTTTCCGCTACACGAGCGCGGACGGCGCCTGGGCCGTCACGCGGCTCGGGCCCTGAAGCACCTCGCGAACGCCCCTGACACGCGTCGCGAGCACCGACCGGGCGAGGCCGCAGTCGAGGCGGCAGTCGAGTGGCCTGGTCGTCCCGCTCGTGCGTGACGATTCGCCGCGTACGAGGCCGGGGTCGCGCCCTTTCGCGGCGGCGACCACCTGCGCCAGCTCGTAGCGGGAGACCGCGTCGGAGCCGGCCATGTGCAACGGGCCCGAGAAATCGATGTGCGCCAGCTCGAGGATCGCCTCCGCCAGGTCGCCCACGTGGACGGGACAGCGGATCTCGTCGGTGAAGAACGCCATGTCGAGCGTCCCGTCGACGGCGTCCATCGCGGCCCGCTCGATCGGTGACGGCGTCTCACCGCCGTAGATGAGCGACGTCCGTACGACGGCGGCTTCCGGATGGGCGCCCAGAACAGCCGCCTCGGCCGCCGCCTTCGAGCGCCCGTAGTCCGTCACCGGATCCGGGGAGTCGGACTCGACGTACGGCCGGCCCGCATCGCCCCCGAACACGACGTCGGTCGACATGTGCACGAGCCGGGCGCCGGCGGCCGCGGAGGCGGCCGCGACGTTTCGGGCGCCGTCGACATTCGTCTCCCAGGCGCCGGCGCCGTCGCGGGCATACGCCGTGTGGATGACGAACTCGGGGCGCGTTGCCGCCACGACCCTCGCGACCGCGGTGAGGTCGCGGACATCGAGCCGGGGAAAGCCGGCCGTCCGGTGCGCGGTACCGACGGCCTCAGGCTGCCGGCGGAGGATCTCGCGGCCGAGGTAGCCTGACCCGCCCGTCACCAGGAGGCGCATTACCGGGCCACTACCTCCGGCTGCCGCGCGGCAGCGCGCGCAGGAGGCCCGCCATCTCGAGCGCAGCGTCGGCGGCGTCGGCACCCTTGTTGCCGACCGCGCCGCCCGCGCGGTCGAGCGCCTGCTCCAGGGTGTCGCACGTCAGGAGGCCGAAGCTGACCGGGACGCCCGTGTCGAGGGCGGCCTGGATCACGCCGCGCGACGCCTCGCTGCACACGTAGTCGAAGTGCGGCGTGCCGCCGCGGATCACGCAGCCCAGCGCGACGACGGCCTGGTGGCTGCCCGCCTCGGCCAGCCGGCGGCAGGCGAGCGGCAGCTCCCACGCCCCCGGCACGAGCACGACGGTGATGCGGTCGGCCCCGATCCCGCGCTCCTTGAGGCGCTCGACCGCGCCGTCGAGGAGCCGCTGGACGACGTCGGAGTTGTATCGCGACGCGACGACGGCGACGTCCTGGTCGGAGGCCCGGCCCTCGACCGCATGGCAGCCATCGGGGAGGGTGAGCGTTCCCGGCCCGGCGTCGCTCACGTCTCGTCCAGCCGCAAGCCCTGGTGGCGGATGGTGTGGCCCATCCGCTCGCGCTTCGTCCGCAGGTAGTGCTCGTTCTCGGCGGTCGGCTCCGCCTCGATCGGGAGCTGCTCCGAGATGATGAGCCCGTAGCCCTCGAGGCCGAGGATCTTCTTCGGGTTGTTCGTGAGGACGCGCAGCGACGTGAGCCCGAGGTCCGCCAGGATCTGATACCCGACGCCGTAGTCGCGCGAGTCGACGGGCAGACCGAGCGCCAGGTTGGCGTCGACCGTGTCGAGCCCCTGCTCCTGAAGCTCGTAGGCGCGAAGCTTGTTGAGAAGGCCGATGCCACGGCCCTCCTGGGAGAGGTACAGGAGCACGCCGCGCCCTTCGGCCGCGATCTGCGCGATCGCGCTCTCGAGCTGGTCGCCGCAGTCACAGCGGAGCGAGTGGAAGACGTCACCCGTCAGGCACTCCGAGTGGACGCGTACGAGCACGTCGGGCACGCCGTCGACGTCGCCCATCACGAGCGCGACGTGCTGCTGGCCGTCGATCATCGACCGGTAGCCGTATGCGACGAACTCCCCGTAGCGGGTGGGCATCGCCGCCGCCGCGATCCGCTCGACCAGCTTCTCGTTGCGGCGCCGGTAGGCGACGAGGTCGGCGACGGTGATCATCGTGAGCCCGTGGCGGCCGCAGTACCCGACCAGGTCGTGCACCCGCGCCATGCTGCCGTCCTCGTTCATGATCTCGCAGATCACGCCGGCCGGCTGGAGGCCCGCCAGCCGGGCGAGGTCGACCGACGCCTCGGTCTGACCGGTGCGCTCGAGAACGCCGAACGGGCGTGCGCGGAGCGGGAAGACGTGGCCGGGCTGGACGAGATCGCCGGGCTCGGCCTCGCGGTTGATCGCCACCTGGATGGTGTGGGCCCGGTCGGCAGCGGACACGCCGGTCGACACGCCCTCGCGCGCCTCGATCGAGACCGTGAACGCTGTGCCGAGCGGCGCCTCGTTGTGACGCGTCATCTGCTCGAGACCCAGCTCCTCGATCCGCTCCGGCGTGAGCGAGAGGCAGATGATCCCGCGGCCGTGGGTGGCCATGAAGTTGATCGCGTCGGGCGTGACGTGCTGGGCGGCCATCACCAGGTCGCCCTCGTTCTCGCGGTCCGGCGAGTCCACGACCACGACCATGCGGCCCTCGCGGATGTCGGCGATCGCCTGCTCGATGGGGGCGAACGGCCACTCGCCGCCGAGCTCGGGATACGCGTCGAGATACTCTGCGCGGCTGCTCATCAGGTCGCCGCCGATCGTAGCAGAGCGCCTGGAAATGCCAGCTTTTCGACGTATTTCGCAAGCACGTCGGCCTCGAGGTTCACCCGATCTCCGGGGCCGAACCCGCCGAGCGTGGTCACGGCGAGGGTGTGCGGGACGAGCGACACCGAGAAGCTCGAGTCGTCGAGGCCGGTGATCGTGAGCCCCACCCCGGAGACGCACACCGAGCCCTTCTCGATCGCGTACCGCATGATCTCGGGGGGCGCCGAGAACGTGAAGTTCTGCGCCTCGCCCTCCGGCTCGATGCGGACGACCTCGCCGACGCCGTCCACGTGGCCCTGGACCCAGTGGCCGCCCATCCTGTCGCCGACACGAAGGGCGGGCTCGAGGTTCACGCGATCGCCCGCCGACAGGGCTCCGAGGGTGGTCCGCCGCAGGGTCTCTGCGACCGCATTGAACTCGAGCACCGGGCCGTCCTGCCGGGCCACGGTGAGACAACAGCCGTCGACCGCCACAGAGTCGCCAATGCGTGCGCCCGCCGCGATCTCGGGCGCCTCGACCCGGAGGTCGACGCCGCCCTCGGACGGCTCGCACGCCCGGACCTGGCCTGACTCGATGACGATGCCCGTGAACATCTGGGACTAGGGCTCCTGAAGCTCGAAAACCCTCAGCATATCTGCGCCGATCCTGCGCTCGTCCACCGGCGCCGGGAGATCGACCTCGTGGGTGAAGAGCCCCGGCCCGGGGCCGAGCTCGACCGGCGCCTCGAAGACCGCCAGGCGGTCGACGAGGCCGGCCTCGACCAGCGCGGTGGCAACGGTGGCCCCTCCCTCGAGCAGCACCCATGCGATCCGGCGGCGCCCGAGCTCGCGGAGCGCCTCGGCCGGGCCGGTGGACTCGAGCACCTCGACGTTGGCCGCGGAGACGCCGCCGGCGCCGGGGGCGGTGACGACCAGGACCGGTGCATCGGGCGAGGCGGTCCGCACCAGCTGCGAGCCGGCCGGCAGCCGGCCGCGGCGGTCGAGCACCACGCGCAGTGGCTGGCGCTCCGCCGGCGGGCGGCAGTCCCGCGCGGTCAAGAGCGGGTCGTCGATGATCGCCGTCCCGCTCCCGACCATCACCGCGCCCGAGGCGGCCCGCATCTCGTGGACGAGGGCGCGGCTCTCGTCCGAGCTGATCCAGCGTGGGCCCGTGCCCGCGGCGGCGGTGCGCCCGTCGGCGCTGACCGCGGCCTTGTACGTCACGTGAGGACGGCCGTGGAGCGCCAGTGTGAGCCACCCGGCATTCGCACGCCGTGCCCGGCGCTCCTCCTCGCCGCCCGCCACGTCGACCGTCACTCCGGCCTCGCGCAGGCGGGCGATCCCCGCTCCGCCGACCTTCTCGGTCGGGTCGACCATCGCGGTGACGACGCGCTCGACCCGGGCGGCGATGAGGGCGTCAGCGCACGGCGGCGTCCGCCCGTGGTGGCTGCACGGCTCGAGACTGGTGTAGACCGTGGCGCCCGCCGCGTCGCCCGCGGCCCGGAGCGCGACCACCTCGGCGTGCGCGCCGCCGGGGCGCTCATGCCACCCCTCGCCGATCACAATGCCGTCGCGCACGACGACCGCCCCGACGACAGGATTCGGTGCCGCCGTCCGCCCCCCGCGCTCGGCCAGCTCGAGACACCGGGCCAGGTGTGCGCGATCGGCGTCGGTCAGCGCCACGCGACGGCGCCCGCGCCGGCGACGACCTCGACGAGCTCCGCGTACGCCTCGGCAGGGCTCGGGGAGTCGAACACCGCCGACCCCGCCACCAGGATGTTCGCCCCCGCCCGGTAGACGCCCGCGGCCGTCTCGGTCGCCACTCCGCCGTCCACCTCGACCGCCACCCCCTCGGCCGCCAGCTCGCGCATGCGCGGCAGCCTGTCGAGCGTCGCCGGGATGAACGACTGCCCGCCCCAGCCGGGGTTGACGCTCATGCAGAGGAGGACGTCGGCGTACTGCGCGGCCTCGGAGATCGCCTCGACTGGCGTCGCAGGGTTCAGTGTGAGGCCCGCGCGGCAGCCGAGCTCGTTGATCTGCTGGAGCGTGTAGTGCAGGTGTGGGCACGTCTCGACGTGCACCGTGATGCTGTCGGCCCCGGCGTCCGCGAACTGCGAGATGTGGCGCTCCGGCTGCTCGATCATCAGGTGCACGTCGGCGAAGGCGCCGCGGTCGTGGATGACCCCGGCGATGTCGGCCACCATCTTGGGCCCGAACGTGATCACGGGCACGAAATGTCCGTCCATGACGTCGATGTGGATGACGCGCGCACCGGCGTCGAGCACCTCCTCGACCTGCTCCCGGACGCGGCCGAAGTCCGCCGAGAGGATCGACGGCGCAACCTCGACGGTGGTGGGCCATGCGCGCATCGGCGCCACTGTAATGGATGGGGCGCCGGGCGCTCTCAACCAGCCCGGTGGACGGGCGATAGACAGGTGTAGGTGTCCTCCATCTCGTCGATCCCCCCTGCCTTGCTCGCGCTGCTGATCGCCGCCGGCGTGGCCTCGCTCGTCGCCACCGGCATCACGGCGTTCCGGCTCGAGCCGGGCCGCAATCGAACCGCGTGGACCCTCTGGGCGTGCGCATCCGCGGTCTTCGTGGCCGGCATGACGTTCGCCGCCCTTGCCCACCAGCAGGGGTTCGACCACACCGAGGGATTGTCAACGCCCTCCTCGCGGTCTACGCGGCGCTGGCCGCCGCCGGGATCGCCGCGCGGCTTCCCGCCCGCGCCATCGTCGCCCGCCATCTCGTCCTCGACGGCGCGCCGCTCGTGCTCGCGGTCGTCGCGGTCGCCTCGCTGACGTTCGGCGGGCTGATCGACGACTCGCTCGCGGACTTCACCAACCACGTCGTGGCGCCGGCGATGGACACGATCCTCATCGCGATCTCGCTTCAGGGGCTGCGGTACATCGGGCCGCGCACGACGGTGACGGCACAGCTCGTGAGCTACGGCCTCCTGTTGACGGCGCTCGCGGGCGGCAGCACAGCGTTCCTCGCGGATCCGGCCGCGTACTCGGTGCCGCGGGCGATCCTCTGGATCGTGGGACTGGGAGCGGTGACCGCCGGCGCGACCCTGAGGGCGCACGCACCCACCCAGAGCCCACGATACGTGTCGCGGCCGGACCCGATCACCGGCTGGTCGTGGGCTGCGATCGCCGGTGTCGCCACGCTCCTGCTCATCGTGATCTTCCACACGGGCCCCGAGGACGACTTCCGCCGCGCCGCGGCGATGATCGCATTCCTGTGCTTCGCCGCCCGGTCGATGATCGCCCGTCGGGATGGCGCACGGCTCATGTCCGATCTGCGGGCCGCCGAGAGCCGCTTCCGGACGCTCGTAGAGCAGATCCCGCTCGCGATCTACACCGACGCCCTCGACGAGACCAGCACCACCCAGTACATCAGCCCGGCCATCGAGCAGCTGGTGGGGTACACGCCGGACGAGGTCAGGGGCAACGTGGACTGGTTCCCGCAGGCGCTTCACCCCGATGACCGGGAGTGGGTCCTGTCGGCGATGAACGAGTGGCACGCCAGCGGCGCGCCCTGGGAGCATGAGTTCCGCCTCATCGCCAAGGACGGCAGCGTCCACTGGGTGCGCGACCGGGCCGTCGTCGTCCACGACGAGCATGGCCAGCCGCTCCAGGCTCAGGGGTACATGCAGGACGTGACCGCCCGGAAGCGCGCCGAGGCCGACCTGCGCGAGTCCGAGCGCCGCTACCGGGACACACTCGAGGGCGTGAACCTGCTCACGCTCTCGCTGAACAACGCTGGCGTGGTGACGTTCTGCAACGACCACGTCTGCGAGGTGACGGGGTGGCCGCGCGAGGAGCTCCTCGGACGGGACTGGTACGAGACGGTCGGCCCGGTCGAACGCCAGACGCAGTTCCTCGAGTCGGTGCAGAACGACGATCTCGAGGACGGCTCGGAGGAGCGGCTGCGCACGCGGACCGGCGGCGACAAGGTGATCCTCTGGTGGGACACCGTGAGCCGCGACGAGAACGGCGCGATCGTCGGCGTGAACAGCATCGGCCAGGACATCACCGAGCGCCGCCACGCCGAGGAGCGGCTCGCATTCCTCCGCCACCACGACGAGCTCACCGGCCTCCCGAACAGGACGCTCTTCACCGCGCGGCTCGGCGAGGCGATCACCCACGCCGGCGAGCGAGACCGCGCCGTCGGGGTCGTGTTCGTGAACCTCGAGAACTTCCGGGTGGTGAACGACGCCTACGGCCACGCCGTCGGCGACGCCGTGCTGTGCCAGTTCGCCGACCGGCTTCGCGACGCCGCGAGCGCGACCACGCTGATCGCGCGCCACGGCGGCGACGAGTTCATCGTGCTCCTGGCGGACATGCACGACGACGCGGCCTCGACGACCCACGCACACCCGGCCGACGTCGCCCAGATGGCATCGGTCATCGGCGGCCGTGTGCGTCGCGTCCTCGAGCGCCCGTTTGTGCACGGCGGCCACGAGCTCTACCTGAGCGCCCGTACCGGCACCGCCGTCTATCCGGCCGACGCGGACGGCGTCGACGATCTCCTGAAGACCGCCCACGTGGACGCCTACCGGACCACGCCCGTCGCGTTCCACGGGCACCGCGCCGCCAGCGACGACCTCGCCCCCCGCGACGAGCTCGAGCTCACCGCCCGGATGCATCACGCGATCGAGCGGCGCGAGTTCGTGCTGCACTACCAGCCGGTCGTCGACCTCCCATCCGGTGCGATCACGGCCGTCGAGGCGCTGATCCGCTGGCAGCCGCCCGACGGCGCCCTGGTCCCGCCGAACCGGTTCATCCCGCTGGCCGAGCGCACCGGGCTGATCGCCCCGATCACCGACTGGGTCATCCGCGAGGTCTGCGCCCAGACCGCAAGCTGGCGCCGGCGCGGCATCGAACTCGACGTCGGCTTCAACTTTCCCGTCGGCCTGTGGGACCGGCCGACGCTCCTCAACATGCTGGCCGTGATGCGCGAGCACGGCCTCGCCCCCGGCGACCTCATCATCGAGGTGACGGAGTCGGCGGTCGTGAGCGATGCGGAGCGTTCGTCCGGCGCCATCGACGTCGTCCGCGAGAACGGCATGCGCCTTGCGATCGACGACTTCGGCACCGGCTACTCGTCGCTCTCCCGCCTCGCCGAGCTGCCCGCCTCGGTGCTCAAAATCGACCGCTCGTTCGTGAGGGGCCTTCCGGATGACTCCGGGGCCGCCGCGCTCGTGAGGACGATCGTCCAGCTCGCCCACGGCATCGGCATGGGGGCGCTCCCCGAGGGGATCGAGACGGAGGCCCAGCGCCGGTTCCTGTCCGACCTCGGATGCACCCAGGGGCAGGGGTTCCTGTTCTCACGGCCGGTCCCCGCTGACGAGATCGAGACCATGCTCGAGGCGGGGCGCCGCGCCGCCTGACGGCTCAGCCTTCGAGAACGGCCAAGTAGAACCCGTCGGTGCCGTCGCGGTGCGGCAGCGTCTGGCGGCCGCCCGGCAGCACTCCCTCACCTTCGGCGCGGCGGATGGTGCACACCGAGTAGACGAGCCGGCCGCCCGGGGCGATGAGCGTCTGCGCGTGGGCCAGCATCCGCCTCTGCCCCTCGGCCATCGCGTCAGCCGCCGCCTCGTCGCAGCGCCAGCGGGCATCCGGCCGGGCCGCCAGCACTCCCAGCCCGGAGCACGGAGGGTCGAGCAGGACGCGGTCGAACCCCCCGTCGGCGAACGCGAGCACGTCGGCCGTCACGACGCGTGCACAGGACGCCCCGAACCGGTCGAGCGTGGCAGCCAGCGCGCGGGCCCGCCCCGCGTGGCGCTCGACGCAGACGAGCTCGCCCCGGTCGCCCATGAGCGCGGCCAGCTGGCCCGCCTTTCCGCCGGGTGCCGCACACAGGTCGAGCACCCGCATGCCCGGCTCGGGCGCGAGCAGGCGGGCGGGGAGCATCGCCCCCCGCGACTGCGGCCAGATGATGCCGGCGCCGAGCTCGGGGCTGGCGGAGACGTCGAATGGCCCGTCGATCACGATCGCCTCGGCCAGCTCGGGGTCGCCGTGCACGGGCACGCCCAGATCGACGGCCTCGGCCCGGAGCGTGTTCAGGCGCACGGAGAGCTCCGGCGGCTCGTTCTGGGCGACCATCACCGCCTCGGCATCTTGCGGGCCGAGCATCTCCTCCCACTCGCGCACGACCCAGTCCGGATACGAGTGCCGGAGGGCGACGGGGAGGCCCGCGACCCAGTCCTCGCCGGCGGCGGCTATCCGGCGCAAGACGGCGTTCGCGAGCCCCGCCGTGTGGTGGCCCGCGACGCGCTTGCAGAGCTCGACCGTCTCGTTGACGGCCGCATGCGGTGGCACCCCTCCAGCGAAGAGCAGCTGATACGCGCCGGTGCGCAGCGCGGCCCGGAGCGTCGGCTGGAGCTCCGCGGCCGGTCGGTTCGCAAGCGTCTCCATGGCGTGGTCGAGCGTCCGCACGCGCTGCACAGTCCCGAACGCGAGGCGCATCGCCAGGCGCCGGTCTCGATCGTCGAGCTCGGCACGCTCGGCCTCGGCACGGAACGCCCGGTCGGTGTAGGCGTCCTCCTCAAAGGTCCGCCGGACGACCTCGCAGGCCACGGCGCGCGCGCTCATGCCGCACGCTCCGGCGCCCCTCGCAGGCCGCGCAGGTAGTCGGCGACGGCCATCCTCCGCCGCCCGGCCGGCTGCACCTCGAGCACCTCGAGAACCCCCTCGGCACATGCGATCTGAAGCGGCGGTGCAATCGCCCCCGGGTCGCCGCCGCCCGGAGCCGCCCGAGCCCGCCACACCGTCACGGGCTCGCCGTCCAGCTCACAGCGCGCGCCGATGTGCGGCGAGAGCGCCCGCACGAGGTTGGCGGCGCCGGCGGCCGTTCCCGCCCAGTCGAGCCGGCGGTCGGCGGCCTCGATCTTGTGGGCGTAGGTGACACCGATGTCGGCCTGCTCGACGCCGGTCGTCTCGCCCCGGATTGCCGCTGCCAGGAGCGGCACGCCGAGCTCGAGCGCCCGTGCCCGCACGGCTCCGGCATCGTCGCCGTCCGCGACCTCGAACCGTGCGCACCCGTGCACCGGTCCGGCGTCCAGCTCGGCCGTGAGGTCGATGACGCAGACGCCGGTCTCGGCGTCGCCGGCCATCAGCGCCCGCTCGACCGGCGCCGCGCCGCGCCAGCGCGGCAGGAGGGACGGGTGGAGGTTGTAGAGCGGATAGGCGCCGAGCAGCGGCGGGCGCACCATCTGGCCGAACGCGACGACCGCGCCGACGTCCGCATCCAGCGGCTCGGCCGAGGCGGCCGGCGTCTGAACCAGGCGGAGGCCGAGCTCCCGTGCTGCCTCCGCCACCGGGGGTGATTGCTCCCTGCGCCCGCGGCCCGACGGTCGGTCGGGCTGTGTGACGACGGCGACGATGTCGACGCCCGGCTCGCCGACAAGGCGGCGCAGGACTTCGGCCCCGAATGCCGATGTCCCCAGGAAGACGGTCCGGGGCATGTCTACGCCCGCAGGCGCAGGTCTCGCAACGCGACCTTGCGGTCGTCCTTGGCCGCCCTGTCCACGATGAGCACGCCGTCGAGGTGGTCGATCTCGTGCTGGATGACGCGCGCCTCCAGGCCCTCGGCATCCACCTCGACCGGCTCGCCGTCTGCGTCGATCCCGGCCACGACGACGCGCACGTGGCGCTCGACCGGCACCTGGAGGTCGCCGCCGAGGAGCGAGAGACAGCCCTCGGTGTCGGCCTCGGTCTCGTCCGAGCGCTCGCGGAGCTCGGGGTTGATCAGGACACGCACCTCGCCATCCGACGAGACGCGGTACACGAAGATGCGGCGGAGCACGCCGAGTTGCGGCGCAGCCAGACCGACGCCGTGTGACTGGCGCATCACCTCGGTCATCCGCTCGGCCAGCCGCTTGACGTCGCCGTTCACGGCCTCGACCTCATCCGCGCGGACGCGAAGCACGGGGTCGGGATACTGGCGCACGAGCATCATCGCCGCGGCGTGATGGGCGCGGCGCTCCTCGTCGCTCGTCGTCGTCTCGACCTGTCCCTCGGCGATGTCCTGGTCTTCCATCGCCATTATGCGCTCGCGAGGTCGGCGGCCGGCCCGACGGTCGCATAGCCGTCGGCGAGCGCGGCAAGGAAGGCGGCGTGCACGTCCAGCGCGGCGATCTCGCGACCGCCGAACTCGAGCGCCATGGTTGCGCACGCGTCGTGGGCCACGGACACGTCATACCCGAGGTCGACGGCCGCGCGGACGGTGGCATCCACGCACATGCACGTCATCATGCCGCAAACGACGAGCTCGTCCACACCGGCGTCCTTGAGCGCCTGGTCGAGCGACGTCTCGAGGAACGCGTTCGGGAACGTCTTGTCCACGACCGCCTCGCCGGGCTCCGGCGAGACGGCCTGGTGGATCTCTCCGCCCGGCGTCCCCGGGCGCAGGTAGAGCGCGTCGGGCGCGTCCCACACGTGCCGCACGTGCACCACCGGCTCGCCGGACGCCCGGAAGGCGTCCAGCAACGACCGGGCCTGCTCCGCGGCGGCCTCCGGGCCGTCGAGCGGGTTGGCGCCGCCCGGGAAGTAATCGTTCTGGATGTCGACGAGGACGAGTGCGCGAGCCATGACCTGGAAGGCTACCGGGTCACGAGAGCGACTGCGGATCTACGTCGACGACGGCCGTGGCGGAGGCCCGGCGGAGGTCGCCGGCCAGGTCGCGGACGACCCCGCGCAGCACGCCCGCCGCCCGGAGCGGCTGCTCGGTCTTGATCAGGATGTGGCTCCGCCACCGGTCGCGCAGCCGAAAGAGCGGGGCCGGGCCGAGCATGACGTCACCGGTCAGAGCCGGCTCCACCGCCGCACGGATGGCGGCCGCAACGCCCTCGGCCACGTCTCCGGAGGGCGCCGCAGCGAGCACTCTGACAAGCCGCCGGAAGGGCGGGTAGCCCAGCTCGCGGCGCCGCTCGAGCTCCCCCTCGAGGAACTCGGGAACCGCGTGCCGGGCCGCGAGCACGACCGCCCGGAGCTCGGGATCCCACGCCTGCACGATCACTCGCCCACGCGGGTCGCCCGGGCGCCCCGGCCGGCCCGAGAGCTGGGTGAGGAGGGCGAAGGCCCGCTCCTCGGCTCGGAAGTCAGGCACCGCCAGCGCCTGGTCCGCGTCGATGACGGCCGCGAGCTTGACGCCGGGGACGTCGTGGCCCTTGGCGACCAGCTGCGTGCCGACGAGCACCGCCGCCTCTGCGCGCCGGAACCGGCGCAGGGTGGCCTCCGGCTCACCGGGCCGGGCGGCGACGTCCGCGTCGAGCCGCACGACCTCGAGCCGCGGAAAGCGCTGCACGAGCTCGGCCTCGACGCGCGTCGTGCCGGCTCCGATCTGGGCCAGGTCGACCGACCCGCACGTCGGGCAAGCCCGCGGCATCGGCTCGGACGCGCCGCAGTGGTGGCAGCGCAGGCGACGGCCGTGCAGCGTCAACGCGACGTCGCAGCGGCCGCACCGCCACGTCCGTGCGCACGTCCGGCAGTGGAGGGCCGCGGCGGCGCCCCGGCGGTTCTGGAGCACGATCGCGCGGCCCCCTGCGTCCTCGATCTCGCCGAGCGCGTCGAGGAGCGGGCGCGTCAGCGGGTAGCCGCCGTCGAGGCGCAGGTCGACGATGTCGACCCGCGGCAGGCGGCCCCCGACGCGGGCCGGCAGGCTGAGCCGGAGGGCGACGCCGTGCCAGATCTCCGGACGGGGAGTCGCGCTCCCGTAGACGGTCACCGCACCCTCGAGGCGGGCGCGCTTGGCCGCCACCCGGCGGGCGTCGTAGCGGGGGTCGGCCTCGTGCTTGTACGAGGCGTCGTGCTCCTCGTCGACGACGATCACCCCCAGGTCGGGCACGGCGGCAAAGACAGCCGACCGGGCTCCCACGACGACGCGCGCCTCGCGGGCGGCGATGCGACGGTGCTCGGAGCCCCGCCGGCCGGTGCTGAGACCGCTGTGCAGCACGGCCACCGTGGCGCCGAACCGCGCCGTGAAGCGCGAGGCGACCTGCGGCGTGAGCGCGATCTCGGGAACGAGCACGATCGCGCCGCGGCCGAGGTCGAGCGCGTGCTCGATCAGGCGCAGATAGACCTCGGTCTTGCCCGACCCCGTCACGCCGTGGACGAGGACATCGCCGCCGCCCCCGTCGAGCACCTCGACGCACGCCGCGACGGCCTCCTCCTGGGCCGCGGTGAGCTCGACGCGGACGTCCGTCCGGGGCGCGGGCGGCATCGCCTCGAGGGCCACGAGGCCGCGGTCCCGCATCCGCCGCACGGTCTCTCGCGTCGTCCCGGCGGCCGCCACCAGGTCGGCCAGCGGCACCGGCGCGAGCCCGGCGTGTGCCAGGATCTCGGCCTGGCGCCGGGTCGCTCCCTCGCCGCTCAGCACCCGCACCCACGGATCGGGCGGGCGGGCCTCGGCGGCGGGCGGCGTCACCAACGCGAGCGCCCGGGCGAGGGTCGAGGCGTAGGTTGCGGCGATCCACTCCGCGAGCTCGAGCAGGCGGACAGGGACATCGCCGACGACACCGACCAGAGGCTTCAAGGCCGACACGTCGCCTGCGCCCGGGAGGGCGGTCACGACGCCGCGGACACGGCGCGTGCCGAGCTCGACCTCCACCACGGATCCGCGGCTCACTGTGCCGTCGAGCTCCGGCGGGACCGCGTAGTCAAACGCCCGGTCGACAGCCCGTGCGGTCACGAGCGGGACGACGGACGCGACTGGAGCGGTTTCAGACCCGGACGGGCTCACCCAGGCCGCACGCGGCGCGCAGCTCCGCGACGCGGTCAGTGCGCTCCCAGGGGAAGTCCTCGTCGATGCGGCCGAAATGGCCGCCGGCGGCCGTGCGCTGGTAGATCGGCCGAAGCAGGTCGAGCTCGCGGATGATCGCGGCCGGGCGCAGGTCGAAGGTCGACGCGACCGCCGTCTCGATCGTCTCGCGCCGCACCGTCTCGGTGTCGAAGGTCTCGACGCTGATCGATACCGGTCGCGCCATGCCGATCGCGTAGGCGACCTGCACCTCGGCCCGCGCGGCGAGTCCGGCCGCGACCACGTTCTTGGCGACCCAGCGCGTCGCGTAGGACCCCGACCGGTCCACCTTGGACGGATCCTTCCCGGAGAACGCACCGCCACCGTGCCGGGCCGCGCCGCCGTACGTGTCGACGATGATCTTGCGCCCTGTCACGCCCGTGTCGCCCATCGGGCCGCCCGTCACGAACCGGCCGGTCGGGTTCACGAGCACGAAATCGGGATCCGAGAGCCGCTCATGGGAGCACAGCTCTTCGGGGACGGCGACCGGCAGCACGTGCTCGACGAGGCCGCGCCTGATGGTCTCCTCGTCGACGTCCGGGTCGTGCTGGGTCGAAACCAGCAGTCGTTCGATTGCGATCGGCGTGAGCCGCCCCTCGGACTGCCGGTAGCGCACCGTCACCTGCGACTTGCCGTCGGGCCGCAGATGGGCCAGCGTGCCGTCCTTCCGCACCTCCGCCATCCGGCGGCTGATGCGGTGGGCGAGCATGATTGGAAGCGGCATGAGCTCCGTCGTCTCGTCACACGCGTAGCCGAACATCATCCCCTGGTCCCCCGCGCCCTGGCTGTCCACTGCGGCCTCGGCGCGGTGGCGCTGCTGCTCGTAGGAGGTGTCGATCCCCATGCCGATATCGGCGGACTGCTCGTCGATTGCGACGACGACGCCGCACGTCAGGAAGTCGAACCCGAAGGCCGCGTCGGTATAGCCGATGTCCCGCACGGTGTCGCGGACGATCCGCGGGATGTCCACGTAGGCATCGGTCGTGATCTCACCTGCGACCACGACGAGCCCGGTCGTCACGAGCACCTCGCACGCGACTCGTCCGCGGGGATCGCGCCGCAGGACCTCGTCAAGGACGCCGTCGGAGATCTGGTCGGCGACCTTGTCGGGATGGCCCTCCGTCACCGATTCGGACGTAAAGAGGAACTCGCGGGACCCGGCGGTCGGCATCCGCCGGATCGTAGTGGAAACCTCTACGCTCGGCCGGTGTCAGATCCAACTGATCGGCCGATGCGCCGCACGCGCCTTCCGGACGCCGATCTGACCTCGGCGTGGCGCGAGCACGCCGGCGCGTTCATCGCCTGGGCACGTGCGCCTGGGCACGACAGCTACTGGCGCTTCCACCGCGACCTCTTCTTCGAGCTCCTGCCCACGCCGGGCCGGCGCACGCTTGACCTCGGATGCGGAGAGGGCCGCGTCGCGCGCGACCTCACCGCACTGGGCCATACCGTCGTTGGGGTGGATGCGGCGCCCGTGATGGTCGAAGCGGCGCGCGACAAGGACGCGAGCTTCGAGGTTCACCTCGCCGACGCGGCCGGGCTGCCGTTCGACGACAACGCGTTCGACCTCGTCGTCGCGTTCATGTCGCTCCAGGACATGGACGACATGGAGGCGGCCGTGCGCGAGAGCGCGCGCGTCCTCGAGCCCGGCGGCCGCCTATGCCTCGCGCTCGTCCATCCCTTGAACTCGGCCGGCTCGTTCGACGGCAGCGACCCGGACAGCCCGTTCGTGATCGAGGGGTCGTACCTCGATCGCTCCTACTACGCCGACGAGCTCCGACGCGATGGGCTCGACATCACGTTCGTGAGCGAGCACAGGCCGCTCCAGGCGTACGC
>JBOHBE010000090.1:0-3079 GCA_050698235.1 Gaiellales bacterium | reverse complement strand
CGCCGAATGGGCGGCCGGCTCGGCGGCCCTTGCGAGATCGCTCGGCGTACGGCCGCCGCGCTGGCTGCACACGATGGACCGGTGGAACTGATCGACTCGTTGAGTGCTACTCGACCCAGGGCGGCAGTTCGAGCGCCCGCTTGAACGCCGCTCGGTCGTGGACCGGCTCGCCGTGGGCGACGATGACGTGCTCGAACGGCAGGTCGAGCATGACCCGAAGGGCCGGGAGGACACGCTCCTCGTGCCAGGGCGTGCCCCAGACCAGAAGGTCGCCCCCGCGCTCTGTGAGGGCGTCGGCGAAGACGATAACCCGCTGCTCGGGGAGCCAGACCGGGGTCTCGTTTCGGCCACGCCCGTCGTAGAGGGCGACGACGCCGCCGGGCAGCTCGCTTCCGGGCTCGATCGGCTCGAGATCCGTCTCGGGGATGTCGTCGCGCCAGAAGAGGCTCGGCCCGAACGGGCGGGCGCCGTAGCGCTCGACGATCCGGTCGACGCTTCGCACGTGGTCGGGCTTCAGGACGACGGCCGCCGTCGGCGGGCGGGCGTCGAGCCGGGCCCAGACGGCGTCGGCCCCGGAGTCCGGGATCAGCGCGTCGATGACGACGACCTCGCCGACTGACTCGACGCACGTCGAGGTGACGGCGGGGTCCCAGCCGACGTGCGGCGCCCAGTCGGGGTGCTCGACGCGCCAGATCCACAGGCCTTCGGCGACATCTCGGGTCTCGGGGGGCACGGCGCCGATCATCATCGCATTGAGTGGCCCCGAGGTCGATACGATGGCCGCGTGAGGCTCGAGCCGCTCTACCGCGTCGAGTTCGTCTATCCCGAGGGCTGGAGCATCGAGCTCGCCGGCGAGCATGGCACCGAGTGGCAGGACTTCTACCTCGCCGAGGGCACGTGCGCGGGCCGCGTGGCGGGCCGGATGCGCGGCGCGAACCACCCGCGCCGACGCACCGACGGCACGTACTGCCCCGACTTCCAGGGCGTGATCGAGACCGCCGACGGCGCCGACGTGATGTTCGACTGGCGCGGGTACGGCCGGGCGTATCCCGTCGGCGCGCGGCAGATCGTCCTCACCGCGACGCACGTGGCGCAGGACGATCGCTACCGCTGGCTGAACGACGTGGTCTGCGTCGGGACCGGCGAGGTGCGCACCGCCCTGGATGGGAATGGCGTCGACCTCGTGATCGACGTGGCCGAGCTGGTCTGGGAGCCGGTGGGCGACGGTGCCTAAGGTGATGGACGACCCGTACTACGGGCGAGATCTCGCGCTCGTCCACCACCTCGGTTTCGGCTTCCACGCCGACATGTGCGCGCCGGGCATCCTCGATCTCCTGGAGCCGGTCCGCGAGCGGAATGGGCTCGTCCTCGAGATCGGCTGCGGCAGCGGGCTCCTCACGAAGCACCTCGTGGAAGCAGGGCATCGGGTCATCGCGACGGACGCCTCGCCGGCGATGCTCGATCTGGCGCGCGAGACGGCACCGGGCGCCGACGTCCGCCGACTGACGCTGCCGGACGATCCCCTGCCGGACGCGGACGCGATCGTCGGTGTCGGCCACGCCCTCAACTATCTGCCTGACCTCGATGCGATCGAGCGCGCGCTGGGTGCGATGGGGGGCACGCTTCGGCCGGGCGGCGTGCTCGCGATCGACCTGTGCGACCTCGAATGGGCGCGAGAGCGGGCCGACGCCAGGCCGGTCGGGTGGGTTGGCGACGACTGGGCGCTCATCACCGAGTTCTCGATCCCGTCCCCCGACCGGTTCGTGAGGCGGATGGCGACGTTCATCCGCGAGGACGACGGATCGTGGCGGCGGGGCGACGAGCGCCACGACAACGTCCTGATCGAGACCGAGCGGGTGCCGGCCCTCCTGGCCGAGGTCGGCGTCGAGGCGACCGTACGGCCAGCGTTCGGCGACGAGGAGCTGCCGGCCGGGCTCCGAGCGGTGGTCGGGCACCGGCCGGCCTGAGTCCACGTCCGCCCTAGTTCGCCCCTCCCGACGCCTGCTCGAGCGCCGACTTGATCGCGCCGGTGATGATCGAGCCGATGCCGTGGTCCTTGCCGAGCACCGAGCCGACGGCGAGCAGCAGGACGCCGATGGCCATCGCCAGGCCGACGTACTCGACGGTGCCCTGACCGTCCTCGGCGCGCAGGGCGGCGGTGTGGATGCGGGCGGCGATCGTGCGGGTCATTCGGAGCCTCCTTCGGGGAACTGGGTACTCGCCCAGCGTCCCGCCGAACGCCGTCACGGAACAAGGTGCCGAGCGCGCCGAAGCCGCACGGCGTCTGCAACTTCGACCGTGACCAAGATGCGTGATCCCCAACCGCCGCGCGTCTGGACGTTCCGCGGGAGTCAGGTGGGCATCGCGGTGGGGCTGTGGCTGCGAACCGTCGCCTCGCGGCGTCCTCGGTCGGGCCAATATCAAACCGATATTGACCCTCCCTGCGTCCTGGCGACGCTCGGTTCTCGCCACCCAGACCATCACGGCAGTTGGGGATCAACCATCTAGACTGGATCCATGCCCAGCGCCGCAGAGCTCTTCGTCCGGTGCCTCGAGAACGAGGGCGTCGAGTACGTCTTCGGGATCCCGGGCGAGGAGACCCTCGACCTGAACGAGGCGCTCGAGCACTCGGAATCGATCCAGTTCCTCCCGGTGCGCCACGAGCAGGGGGCGGCGTTCATGGCCGACGCCTACGGCCGCCTCACCGGCCGGGCCGGCGTCTGCCTCGGCACGCTTGGCCCCGGCGCGACCAACCTCGTCACCGGCCTCGCGGACGCCTATCTCGACCGCGCGCCGGTCGTCGCTCTCACCGGCCAGACGGGCCTCGACGAGATGCACAAGGAGAGCCACCAGTACATCGACATCGTCCGGATGATGAAGCCGGTCACGAAGTGGAACGCCCGCATCCATGACCCGGAGATCATCCCCGAGGCGGTGCGAAAGGCCTTCGCGGTCGCCGAGCGCGAGAAGCCCGGCGCGACCCACCTCGAGTTGCCCGACGACGTCATGGAGGCGGAGGTCAGGGGCACGCCGGTGCCGCGCAGGCCGTCGCCGCTCGTCGAGCCCGTCGCGGCCGAGC
>JBOHBE010000089.1:0-3686 GCA_050698235.1 Gaiellales bacterium | reverse complement strand
GTGTTCGTGTTCTCGCAGGACTTCACCGTCTTCGGAGGCTCGCTGGGCGAGGCCTACGCCGAGAAGATCGTGAAGGTGATGGACATGGCCCTTCGCTACCGCTGCCCCGTGATCGGCATCAACGACTCGGGCGGGGCTCGGATCCAGGAGGGCGTCGTCTCGCTGGCCGGCTACGCCGACATCTTCTTCCGCAACGTGCAGGCCTCGGGCGTGATCCCGCAGATCTCGCTCGTGATGGGGCCGTGCGCCGGCGGGGCCGTCTACTCGCCCGCCATCACCGACTTCGTGATGATGGTCGAGGAGACCTCGCACATGTTCATCACCGGACCCGAGGTGGTGAAGACGGTGACCGGCGAGGAGGTGAGCTTCGAGGAGCTCGGCGGGGCGGCGACGCACGCATCCCGGTCGGGCGTGGCGCACTTCACCGCGCCCGACGAGCGCGCGCTCATCGACGACTGCCGCTACCTGCTCTCGTTCCTGCCGCCCTCGAATGCCGAGCGGGCGCCGTGGGAGCCGCCCTCCGACCCGGCCGACCGGGAGGACGCCGAGCTCGACGAGCTGATCCCTGACGACGCCGCGAAGCCCTACGACATGCACGAGGTGATCCGCCGTGTCGTGGATGACGCCGAGTTCCTCGAGGTGCAGGCCCGGTGGGCCGAGAATCTGATCTGCGGGTACGCCAGGCTCGGAGGCTACCCCGTCGGCGTCGTCGCAAACCAGCCGCGGGCGCTGGCCGGGGTGCTCGACATCTCGAGCTCGGTGAAGGGCGCCCGCTTCGTCCGCACGTGCGACGCCTTCAACATCCCGCTCGTCACGTTCGTCGACGTCCCGGGGTTCCTCCCGGGGACGGACCAGGAGTGGGGCGGCATCATCAGGCACGGCGCGAAGCTCCTATACGCCTACTGCGAGGCGACCGTCCCGAAGCTGGCCGTGATCACGCGCAAGGCGTACGGCGGCGCCTACGACGTCATGAGCTCCAAGCACGTCGGGGCCGATTTCAACTTCGCCTGGCCCAGCGCCGAGGTCGCCGTCATGGGGCCGGACGGCGCCGTCAACATCGTCTTCCGCAAGGAGCTCGAGACGGCCGACGACCCGGACGCGCGCCGCGCCGAGCTGGTCGAGGAGTACCGCGAGCAGTTCGCGAACCCGTTCACGGCCGCCGAGCGCGGCTACGTCGACGACGTGATCGCCCCCCGCCGCACCCGGCCGGTTCTCATCACCGCACTCGAGGCGAGCGCCGGCAAGCGGGCCGACCCGCCCCGCCGAAAGCACGGCAACATCCCGCTGTGAGCGGCGAGCAGATCGACGTCACCCCGGAGCCGACGCCCGAGGAGAAGGAGGCGATCCGGCGCGCGCTGGAGGCGCTCGGGCTGGTCGAGCCGGGGGCGCCCGACCTGCCGGCGAACCCGGGGACAGTCCCCGAACGGTCCCCGTGACGGATCCGTGACGGATTCGATGCGGTACCTGACCCCGTAAGATCGCCGCGTGTTCACCAAGGTGCTGGTTGCCAACCGGGGCGAGATCGCCGTGCGCGTCTTCCGGACGCTTCGCGAGATGGGGATCGCGTCAGTCGCCGTCTACTCGGAGGCTGACCGCGAGCTGCCGTTCGTCGAGTACGCCAACGAGGCCTATGCGATCGGGCCCGGCCCGGCCGCCGAGAGCTACCTCCGCGGCGAGACGATCATCCGCACCGCTCAGCGGTCGGGCGCCGAGGCCATCCACCCCGGCTTCGGCTTCCTCGCCGAGAACCCGGCGTTCGCGCGGGCGTGCGCCGCGGCGGGGCTCACGTTCATCGGCCCCCCGCCCGACGCGATGGAGGCGATGGCGTCCAAGACCGCCGCGCGGCAGGTGATGGCCGCCGCCGGCGTCCCGATCGTGCCCGGCGTCACGGAGCCCGTCGCCACGCTGGACGAGGCCCGCGCCGCGGCCGCGGACATCGGCTACCCGGTCGTCGTGAAGGCCGCTGCCGGCGGCGGCGGCAAGGGGATCAAGACCGCGGCCGGGCCGGACGAGCTCGACCGCGCGTTCGAGTCGGCGCAGCGCGAGGGCAAGGCGTACTTCGCCGACGACGCCGTTTACCTGGAGCGCTACCTCGAGCGGCCCCGCCACGTCGAGGTGCAGGTGCTCGCTGACCTGCACGGCAACGTGATCCACCTCGGCGAGCGCGACTGCTCGATCCAGCGCCGTCACCAGAAGATCCTCGAGGAGACGCCGTCGCCCGCCGTCACGCCCGAGCTGCGCGAGCGCATCGGCGCGATCGCCGTCGATGCCGCCCGCGCCGTCGGGTACACGAACGCAGGCACGGTCGAGGGCCTGCTCGACGCCGACGGCTCCTACTACTTCCTCGAGATGAACACCCGGCTCCAGGTGGAGCACACCGTGACCGAGATGGTGACGGGGCTCGACCTTGTCCGCGAGCAGGTCTGGATTGCGGGCGGGCGGCCGCTGGGCTGGACGCAGGCCGACGTGCGGCTCACCGGCCACTCGATCCAGTGCCGCATCAACGCTGAGGATCCCGCGGCCGGGTTCGTGCCGACGCCCGGCACGATCACCCGCTACCGCGAGCCGTCCGGTCCGGGCGTGCGGATCGACTCAGGCGTGGCCGAGGGCTCGACGATCTCGGGCCTCTACGACCCGATGATCGCGAAGCTCATCGTCTGGGACGAGGATCGGGAGCTGGCCCGGAAGCGCATGCTGCGCGCCCTCTCGGAGCTCGAGATAGAAGGGCCGAAGACGCTCATCCCGCTCCACCGCCAGATCCTCGAGCATCCCGACTTCATCGCCGGCGGCCTCCTGCACGAGTTCGTGGAGGCCGGGGGACATGTCGACGAACCACCGGGGCCAGGCCCCGAGAATCGCGGCCTGGCCCCCGCTGTTCACGAGGCCAAGACGCTCCCCGTCGAGGTCGACGGCAAGCGCTTCGACGTGACGGTCACCGTCCCGGAGCACTCTGGGCGCACACGCCTTCGCGCCCGCCGGGCCGCGATCGCTGAGCGCGAGCGCACCGCGCACGGCGCCGCCGACGTGGTGCGAAGCCCGATGCAGGGGACGGTGCTGACCGTCGGGGTCGCAGCCGGCGACACCGTCTCGCCGGGCGACGTCCTCATCGTCGTCGAGGCGATGAAGATGGAGAACGAGATCGTCGCGCACCATCCGGGCGCCGTCGAGGCGGTGGAGGTCGCCGCCGGCGACCAGGTCTCGGTCGGCCAGGCGCTCGTCCGGCTTGGGGCGACGTGAGCTCCGACACCCTCCCCGCCACGGTCGAGCCCTCCGCCGCGTCGGGCTGGATGATCGGCATCGTGTCGGGCTGCGGCATCGCGTCGATCGCGCTCCTCGCGGCGGCGCTCGTGTACGCGCACCACTGGGGAGCGGTGGCCGATGCCATCGTCACCGGCTGGGCGGCTGCCACGCTCACGTCGGCCGCCGGCGTCCGGTTGCTCACCCACCGCCGAGCGGCCGCAGCCGGATCGCCGTTCGCATCGCCGGTGCCGCCGTGATCGCCACGCTGATGGTGCTGGTCGCCGCCGGCGTTACGTGGGCGGCGGGCGGCGACCCCGCCTCCTGCGGCGGCGGCTAGCCGCCGGCGACGACTAGGACCCATTGCCCGTAACGGATCGGTCCCGTGGCCGAGGCGGCGCGGAAGGCTCGGGCCTACCGTGGATACATGGAATCCACTCGCACCGCCA
>JBOHBE010000088.1:0-4167 GCA_050698235.1 Gaiellales bacterium | reverse complement strand
TTCCGAGGTCGGTCGGGCGGCGAGACGCGGCGCACCCAATCCCGGTGTCTCCCGGCGGTGGGTGAGATGCGGACGCTAGTCAGGGTCCTGTGCGGACGGCATCCCCGGAACGTGGTATTTGTGACGTTTTCCGGCACGACGACGGGGGCCCCGTTCCGATGCCGATCGCGGCCGTAGGGATCTCCCCGACGCCATGGCGGGTTCCAGCTCCTACCTTGGGCTCATGCACGCCCATGACGTCCATGCCAGGAGGCACGAACGATGGATGACGAGCTCCGCATCCTGCTCGAGAACGTGAGCGGGCGATTCGACGCGCTGTCGCGCGAGATCGCCGACGCGTCGACGGACATCGCCCGGTACGCCGCCGGCACGACGACGACGACGCCGCTCGCCGTGGTCGCGCCGCCGCCGGTCGAGCCGACGCCACAACCGCAGCCGGCCGTCGCCTGCGCGCGGTGCGGCAACGTGCTCAACCCGACCACGCGCTTCTGCATCCGGTGCGGCTCGGCTGTCGCAGCGGTGGCGGCCGCGGCTGCGCCAGAGCCGGTGAGGCTTCCCGAGCCGGCCTTCGAGGCGCCGGCGCCCCCGCCGACTCCTGCCGGTCCGCGCTGGACGCTTTCCGAGGTGTTCGCGCTCCGTGCGCTGGGATGGCTGGCGGGCGTCGTGACCCTTCTCGGGATCGTCTTTCTCTACGCGCTCGCCGAGCAGCGTGGATGGGTCGGCCCCGGGGCGCGCGTCGGCTTCGGCGTGGCCGTCTCGAGCGTGCTCCTCGGCGCCGCGTTCGTGCTCCGCGCCCGGTACGGCGACGAGCTCGAGGCGCTCGCTGCCGCCGGGACCGCCGTCGCGGGCCTCTACGTGTCGCTGTTCGCGTCGGTCGAGCTGTACCACCTCATCCCGAAAGCCGCGGGGCTCCCGCTGGCGCTTGCCATCGCCGGCCTTGCCGTGGCGATCGCCTGGCGCTGGTCATCCGAGCCGCTCGCGGTGCTCGGCCTCGCCGGCGCGATGATCGCGCCGCCGGTGTCGGAGCATGCGGTGACGCCGTTCTCGATGGTCCTCGTGACCATCCTGGCGGTCGGCGCGGCCGTTCTTTGGGTCAGGCGCGACTGGCTGTGGCTGATCGGCGTCGCGACGGGGATCTCGCTGGCCGAGGCCCTCGCGATGATCTCGGTCGCCGCTGACCAGCCGAGGCCGTTCGCGGTTCCCGTGGACGTGCTCGCGGCTGCCACGGCGTACTGGGCCGTCTACCAGGCCGCGACCGTGCTTCGGCGTACGTGGCCCGGCAGCCGCCGGTGGGACGGCGTCGCCGTCTGCGTCTCGGTCGGTGGTGCCGCATTCGCGTTCGCAACGATCGGGGCGCTCTTCGGCGGCGACGAGCGTGGGCTCGCGTTCGTCGCGCTCGCCGGCATCTATCTCGCGCTCACGGGAATCGTCTGGCGGCTCGGCGCCGGCACGCGCGACCTGCTGTCGGTGTACTGGGTCTCCGCCCTGACGGCGGCCGGAATCGGCGCGGTCACGCTCCTGCACGGCGACGTGCTGATCGCGGTGCTCGCGCTGAGCGGCGCGCTCCAGGTCGAGCTGGCCCGGCGCCTGCGCGAGCCGCGGCTCCAGCTGTCGGCTGCGGTGCACATCGTGGCGGCGGCCGGGTACGCGCTCGCCGCCGTGCCGCCGGGGAACCTGCTCGCGTTCCCGGCCGACGGCCTCACCCGAAACGGCGTGGTGAGCGGGGATCTGGTGCTCTCGGCCGACCTCTCGGTCATCGCCGTCGCCGTCGCGCTGACCGTGTTCTCGGTGCGCCACTTCCCGGTCTACATGTGGGAGTCGTCCGAGATGCGGCGGGCCACGTTCTGGGCCGCCGTGGTCGGTGTGCTCTACGCCGTCTCGACGGTCATCGTGAACGGCTTCCTCTGGTACCAGTACAGCCAGCGGTCGTTCGAGAACGGGCACACGCTCGTCAGCGCCACATGGGCCGGCATCGCGCTCCTGCTCGTGTGGTTCGGCTTCCGGCGCGACGCGACGACGCTTCGGATCGGAGGCATCGCGCTCCTCGTCGGGACGCTCGCCAAGCTGTTCCTGTTCGACCTGGCCCAGCTCGAGGCGATGGCCCGCGCCGTGTCGTTCATCGCGGTCGGCGTGATCTCACTGACCGGCGCGGTCGTCTACCGCCGGATGGCCGAGCGGGCCGCCGACGGCGACGGGCGTCAGGCGGGGCGGGGGGTGCCGTCGACCGGCAGCGAGGGGTCGAACGTGTAGCGCCTGGCCTGGCCGGGCGTCACAGGCCCGCCGTCGCCGCGCATGAATTGCGCGAGGGCCTTGAGCTGCTCCGGGCCCATGTGGGCGAAGTCGCCGTCGAACCCGCCCGGCGGCAGACCGGCGAGCATGCGGTCGACCTGGTGGCGCGTCAAGCCGCCCGCCAGGTCGGCCATCCGGCCGTCGCGATGGATGGCCTCGTCGAGGCGATGGGAGAACTTCGGGGGCGTGGTCGGCGTGGTGCGGCCGGTGCCCGGGCTCGGCGATGCAGGATCGGGCTCGGACGACGTGGCCGCCATCGGCGGGCGGCTCGTCGGGTAGGCGTGCCGGCGCGTCACGTCCCCGGTTCCCCGGGTGGCGGCCGTCCTGGCGTCAACGGGATCGATCTGCATGCACCCGTGTGATCGGTGCGCCGAGCCCGTTCTTGAGGACCGTGCTGGTTGCTAGTCCGTCGCCGCGGCGGGCTCGCGCCGGGCGCCGGCGCCGTGCACGCCCTCGCGCTGGCCGGGCGGCTCGATCGTCACGTTCGGGAGCACCTTGTCCAGCCAGGCCGGCATGAACCACGAGCGCTCACCGAGGAGCGTCAGCAGGGCCGGCACGAGCGTCAGGCGGATGATGATCGCGTCGGTCAGGATCGCGACGCCGAGCAGGAGCCCGAACTCCTTCGACACCCGGTCGGGCGTGAGGAGGAACGAGAAGAACACGCTCGACATGATGAGCGCCGCCGCCAGGATGACCCGGCCGACGCCGGCCATGCCGTCCTTGACGGCGCTGACCGTGTCCTCGCCGTGGATGTGCTCCTCGCGGATGCGGCTCATCAGGAACACCTCATAGTCCATCGAGAGCCCGAAGAGGATGGCGAACGCGATCGGCGGCACGAAGCTCTCGATCGGGCCTGTCTGGTCGAGGCCGATGAAGCCCATGCCGTGGCCGAGCTGGACGACCAGGGTGAGCACGCCGAACCCGACCAGCGCCGACATCAGGGTCGTGAGAGCGGCCTTGGTGGCGATCACCACCGACCGGAACGCCATCGCGAGGACGACGAACGTGACGCCGATGATGTAGAGCAGGAAGTACGGCGCGCGGCTGAAGATGATGTCGCCGATATCCGTGAACGCGGCGTTGGCACCGGAGACGTAGGCCTTCGCCGAGGAGTCGGCGAGCACACGCGGGATGGTGGTGTCGCGAAGCTCGGACACGATGTCGTCGGTGCGCACGTCCTGCGGTGCGTATCGCGAGTAGGCGTTGATGATCGCGACCGACGCCTGATCGGGCGTCTTCGCGTTGTAGATCGGGGCGGCGACCTCCTTCACGCCCGGGACTTGCTTCATGGCGGTCTCGAGCTTGGCGGCAGCCTGGTGGTCGTTGGCGAGGTCGATCACGACGGGGATCGGGGCCGTGAACCCTGCGCCGAACCCGTCGGGCGACGAGAGCAGGTCGTAGGCCTTGCGCGTCGTCTGGTCCTTCGGCGCAGTGCTCGAGTCGGCGAGCCCGAGCCGCACCGCCAGCACCGGCGATGCGAGGGCCAGGAGCAGGACGATCGAGAGGGGGAGGATGACCTTGGCGTTGCGCGAGACGAAGCGGCCCCACGCCGCGACGGGCGTCCGGGCCTGGCCGGCACGCGAGTCGTCGGTCGGCTTCATGCCGAGGCGGCCGCGATCGATCTTGTGGCCGAGGAGCGAGAGCACCGCCGGGAGCATCGAGTTCGCGAGGAGCACGGCCGTCAGGACGCCGAGCGCGCTCCCGATGCCCAGCTTGGTGATGAAGTCGATCCCGATGATCGCGAGGCCGGTGATCGAGATGGCGACGGTCGTCCCGGCGAACACCACGGCCCGGCCGGCGGTCGCGCCGGCTGCGGCGGCCGCGTCCTGCGGACCCAGCCCGTCGTGGAGCAGCTGTCTGAATCGCGTGACGATGAAC
>JBOHBE010000087.1:0-8836 GCA_050698235.1 Gaiellales bacterium | reverse complement strand
GGGCCTGCTCGATCGCCTCTCCCCGTTCGGGGTCATAGAGCAGCAGGCGGCCGCCCCGGGCCCGCGTGGCCTGGACGGCCGTGTCGAGGACGGCGCCGACGAGCGCGTTCAGGTCGTGCGTCGCCGCGAGCGTCTCGCCGTAGCGCTGGAGCGTCTCCTTGAACCGCCCGCGCTCGGCCTCGAGCTCACCGACCCGGGAGGAGAGCTCGCCCGAGATCTGGTCGATGGCGGCTCCGAGCTGGTCGAGCTCGTCGCCCCGGGCACCGCCGCGGGCGAGCACCATGGCGCGCTCGGCCAGGTCGTTCAGAGCGCGAGACATCCAGTCGGCGGCGGCGAACGCCAGGACGCCGATGATGAGCGCCAGCAGGATCAGCGGGACGATGATCCGAAGCCGCTGGGAGTCGATCGCATCGTTGAGCGCCGAGCTCGGGTACATCGCGACGACCTGGCAGTTGCTCGCGGATGGGTCGCCGCACGGGACGCCCATCGCCTGTGCTCGAACGGAGACCCCGTTGACCTGTACGGTCTGTGCCTCGCCGAGGCTCAGCCCGAGCACCGGTCCTGCCAGGTTCCCTGACGAGACGAGCTGCCCTCCCGCCACGAGCCCGAGCTGCTGGATGGCGTTCACCACGCCGCCGCTGCCCTCGAGATCCGTGATCAGATCCTGGTCGAACGGGCGCGAGACGAGGACCCGGCAACCGGGGCACCCGTCGATGGTCACAGACGACGCCAGGAAGGGCGGCTGCGGCGTCTGACCGGCAACCTTCTGCTTCCCCTTGTAGAACGTGACGGAGAAGGGTGACTTGGGCGGCAGGTCAGCCCGGAGCCGGCGGAGCTCGGAGGCATCGTCGCTCTTCAGCGCGTGCTGCACCTCGAATCGTCCGGCGATGGTCGTCGCCACCGTCGTGGCGTCCGCAGCCTGGGTCAGGTAGGCCTGGCCGCCGGCGGCAGCGGCGATCGCGAGCCCGCTATCCACCTTGGACACCTTGTTCTGCTCGAGGAGGCGAAGGACGAGCACGCCGGCGGCGACCAGCGGAACCAGCGCCAGCCCGATCAGCACGATGGAAAGCTTGTGACGAAACCGCAACTTCGGCGCTCCCGGAAGCCCCTCCATGGGCTGTTCGATTATATGACGCGATGCGCAAGCCGCCTCACCCGGACGGGGGATGCCCATACGGGGTTTGACCACGGAGGCCAGGTTCCTGCCCGCCCGGGCGGATCAGTACGCGGCGAGCTCGCGCGCCGCCCGGAGGATGTCGTCCTCGGTCGGCAGGTACTCATGCTCGAGCACGGGCGTGAACGGGATGGGGGTGTCGATCGCCGCGACCCGCGTGACCGGCGCGTCGAGGTGCTCGAACGCCTCCTGGGCGACGATCGCGGCCACCTCGGCCCCGAAGCCGCCGGTGAGGTTGTCCTCGTGGACGATCATCGCCTTGCCCGTCTTGCGAACCGACGAGAGCACGGCCTCGCGGTCGAGCGGTATGAGCGTGCGCAGGTCGATCACCTCGACCGAGGTGCCCTCGGCCTGGAGCGTGTCTGCAACCGCGAGCGACAGCTGCACCGTCGAGGCATAGGTGATGATCGAGAGGTCGGTGCCGGGCCTGGCGATGCGCGCGGCGCCGATCGGGACGATCCGGCCGTCGGCCCCCGTGGGGACGTCGGCCTTCTCGCGCCGGTAGAGGAACTTGTGCTCGCAGAAGACGACCGGGTTGGGATCCTGGATCGACGCCCTCAGGAGCCCGTAGGCGTCGGTGGCCGTCGCGGGGCAGACGATCTTCAGGCCCGCGTGGTGGTGGAACCAGGCCTCGACGTTCTCGGAGTGGTACGGCCCGCCGCCGACGCCGCCGCCGTTCGGGCAGCGGACGACCATCGGCACCGCCCAGCCGATCCGGTAGTGCATCTTGGCGGCGCAGGTCACGATCTGGTCGAACGCGATCGAGACGAAGTCGCCAAACTGCATCTCGGCGATGGGGCGCTGGCCGGCCATGGCGGCGCCGATCGCGACGCCCGCGATGCCCGCCTCCGCGACCGGGGTGTCGATCGAGCGGAACTCGCCGTAGGCCTGCTGGAGGCCCTTGGTGGCGCCGAACGCGCCGCCCTGCCGGCCGACGTCCTCGCCCATGCAGAACACACGGGGGTCGGCCTCCATCTCGTCGTGGAGGGCGGCGTTGATCGCCTCGAGGTACGTCAGCTCCGGCACGCTATGGAGCCTCGTCCGCGAAGACGCCCAGGTGGGCCTCCTCGGCGCTCGGGTAGCCGTCCTCCTCTGCCTGCTCCACAGCCGCCCGCACCTCTTCGCGGGCGCGCTCGCGGATCTGCTCGAGCCGCTCCTCGGAGACCTCGCGCTCCTCGAGCAGCGCGGCCTCGGCGCGCTTGATCGGATCCTTGTCCGACCATTCCGCGAGCACCTCCATCGGCATGTAGCTCTCGTACTTGTCGTGCGCCGCGTGCCCGCCCATGCGGTAGGTCTTGCACTCGACGAACTGGGGGCCGGCGCCGCCGCGGGCAGCTTCGACCGATGCCTTGATCGCCGCGTACACCGCGAACACGTCGTTGCCGTCGACCGAGACGCCGGGGATGCCGTAGGCCGCGGCCTTCTTGTGCAGGTCGGTCACCTTGGTCTGCTTCGAAATCGGCGTCGAGTAGCCCCAGCCGTTGTTCTCGGCAACGAACACGGCCGGCACCTCGAGCACGGCCGCGATGTTCAGGCCCTCGTGGAAGTCACCGCGCGAGGTGGCCGCGTCGCCGAAGCTCGTGAGCGCAACCCGCCGCTCGCCGCGCTGCTTGTACGCCAGGGCGGCGCCGACGGTGAGCGGGATCATGTCGGCCATGTGCGACACCTGGCACGGGATGTTCCACTCGCGGCCGCCGATGTGGAGGTTGCCGTCCTTGCCGCGGGTCGTCGAGCCCGCCTTGCCCATGAACTGGGCGAAGATCCGCCACACGGGCACGCCGTGGACGAGGTAGGAGCCCAGGTCGCGGATCCAGGGCGAGAGCCAGTCGCCGTCCTCACCGCGCTCGAGCGGGAGGGCGATGCCGACGGCGATCGCCTCCTGGCCGCGGCCGGTGTAGTAGCTGCCGGGCAGCTTGCCCTGGCGATACAGGTTGAGCGCCCGCTCCTCGACGCCTCGCGTGAGCGTCATCCAGTAGTAGAGATCGAGCGCGAGGTCGTCGGAGATCTCGACCGATGGCAGATCGGGGACAGCGGAGATCTTGCGGGCGGGGGACGTCACAGGCGCGTTATCGGCAGATCTGCCGACGAGACAAGCGGGAGTGTAGTGGCGGCTCCTGTCGGGCTCTCCGGACCCGCCACAAACATCACTACGGCTAAAGCTGCCGGCCGGATCGCCGAATACGCAGCCGATGGCGCTTCGCACGTCCTCCCTCCCGTCGTCCACCGCCGCTCCCACCCCCGCGCTCGACTGGCGCGTCCGGGTGCAGCAGACCGTGGCCGGTGCCGCCGCTGCAATCGCAGCCGGCGACCTCGACCGCCTGGCGACCTCGTTCACCGAGCTCTCCGAGTGGGACGACGTCCACCGCGCCTACCAGGCCCGCTGCGGCATCATCGAAGCCGTGCTCGCCTACCGGCCCGCGTCCTCGGACGGATGGGTCGGCCCGTTCGTCGTCACCGCCGCAGCCCTGCTCGCGGCGCTCGAGTCCGAGCCGCGCGAGCCGACGCTCCTGAACCACGCCGGCGTCTTTCTCTACGAGCTGCTCGAGGCGGCGGCGGCCGAAGATCTCTTCAAGGCGGCCCTCCGCCTCGATCCCGACCTGCCGTATGCGGCCGCCAATCTCGAGCAGGCGAAGATCCGCAAGCGCAGCCCGAGCCGCCTGAAGGGTGCGTTCGGAGCGCGCATGCGCGGCCTTGGCGCCCGCGGGCGCAAGGTCGCCGCCCAGGCCCGGCCCGTCTCTGGCCTTCGGCTCTCGCTCTGCATGATCGTGAAGGACGAGGAGGAGATGCTCCCCGGCTGCCTCGAGCCACTCCGAGGCGTCGTTGACGATATGATCGTCGTCGACACCGGCTCGAGCGACCGCACGGTCGAGATCGCCGAGTCGTTCGGAGCGAAGGTCGTCCACTTCCCGTGGAACGGCTCGTTCGCCGACGCCCGCAACGTCTCGATCGACAACGCCACCGGCGACTGGATCATGTACCTCGACGCCGACGAGCACCTCGAGGACGAGGACGCGCCGAGGCTGCGCGACCTGCTCGGGCGCACGTGGCGCGAAGGCTTCAACCTCGTCGAGACCAACTACACCGGCGGCGAGGACACGGGCTCGGCCACCACCCACCTCGCGCTTCGCCTCTGGCGCCACCGCCCGGAGTACCGCTTCGAGGGCCGCATCCACGAGCAGAAGACGCACACGATGCCGATGTACCTGCCGGAGCGGTTCGAGACGACGACGATCCGCGTGCGCCACTACGGCTACTTGAACCAGCGGATCGCCTCGAAGGAGAAGTCACAGCGCAACATCGAGCTCCTCGAGCAGGAGGCCCGCGAGAACCCGAGCCCGTTCAACGACTACAACCTCGGCTCCGAGTACCTCGCGCTGGGCGACGCCGCCAAGGCCCGCACCCACTTCGACCACGCATGGGAGTCCCTGAGGGCGGTTCCGGGGATGGCGTCGGCCGGCTACGTCCCGCTGCTCGTGTCGCGCGCCGCCCGCGCCCGCCGGGAGGCCGGCGACCACGCCGCGGCCGCCCTGGCCGTCGACGAGGGCCTGGCGACGTACCCCGATCACACCGACCTCGTCATGGAGGCTGCGCTCTCGGCCCGCGAGCAGGGCGACCTCGCCCGGGCACGCGAGCTCGCCGAGCGGTGCCTGGAGATGGGCGACGCCCCGAACATGTACGCCGCCACCGTCGGCACGGGCACGTTCCTCGCGATGACGGTGCTGGCCGACATCCGAAGCGCCCAGGGCGATGCGGCCGGCGCCGAGGCGCTCTACCGGCGCTCGCTCGAGGAGCATCCCGAGTACGCGGGCCCGGTGCTGCCGCTGGCGGCGATCCTCGCCCGCCGCGAAGCCTCGCTCGCCGAGATCGAGCAGGTCGTCCCCGACCGCCCGTCCGCCCGCCTGCTGGCCGCGACCTCGCTCTACGAGGCCGGTCGCGCGGAGGACGCCGAATCATGGTTCCGGCACGTCCTCGACGCACAGCCGGCGAACTCCGCCGCACGTATCGGGCTCGCCGAGGCGCTGCTGTCGCAGCGGCGGTACGCCGACGCCGCCGCGGAGGCTCGCTCCGAGCCCGAGGACTCGCCGCTCCAAGGCGCCGCGATCGAGGTGCAGGTGTTCGCCGCGGCGGTCGCTCGTGACCATGCGGCGATCGATCGCATCGTCTCGGCCGGCGAGTCCTCTCTGCCGGCGCACGAGGCGCAGCTCTTCGGCTCCTGGGCCACCGCGATCCGCGGCGATGCCCCGCCCACGTGGCTGCCCGCCGCCGCCGGCCCCGTCGCCGGCACGTTCCTCGAGGCGCTCCTGCGCGTCGAGGAGGTCGACGCGTTCGCGGTGCTCCTGGGCGTCTTCGGCACCATCGCCGCCGACCCGCGCGAGCGGCACGAGTACCTCGCCGCCATGTACCTCCGCCGCGGCTTCCTCGGCGCAGCGGCGGACGAGTGGATCGAGGTCGCCGAGACGGCGCCCGACGCCAGGGCCATGATCGGCCTCGCAAAGGTCGCCGTCGCGAAGGGCCTCCCCGACGATGCCCGCAGCTTCGCCGCAGAGGCTGTGGCGCTCGAGCCCGGCAACACGACCGCGGCTGTCCTCCACGAGTCTATTAAACAGCGATTTCCACAAGCTGCCTAAATTCTGCTGATTCCGTGCCGATCACCTCGGTGAACCCGTGGTCCATGGAAGGACCGAGGAGGATCGACGTAATGGAATACGGCCCTGCACCCATATCGGGCGTTGGCAAGCCCACTCAGCGGACGGCACCGCCGCCCCGCCCGGTGCTGCGTGCCGTCGAGCAGGACACGCCACCCCCCGCCGTGCAGCAGGAATTCGACGTCGCGGCACGCGTCATCGAGGAGCTTTCCTCGCGCCAGGTCAATCTCCACTTCGAAGTCGATCACGAGGCCGGCAAGGTCCGCGTCCAGGTGTTGAACGGCGACGGCTCGGTCGTCCGCGAGATCCCCGCGCGCAGCCTGCTCGACACCCTGTCGGGCGGCGGCCTCATCGTCGACCAGCTTGGATAGCCCGTGACCGATCTACCCACCTCCGTCACCGCATCGACCTCGGCAGCGCCGCTCTTCAACATCGGCGGCATCGCGTCGGGGCTCGACACGAACACGATCATCGGCCAGCTGCTCGCCATCGAGCGCCAGCCGGAGGTGCGGGCGCTCCAGCAGCAGCACGTCGAGGAGGCGCGCCAGAACGCGCTCCGTGACGTCAACACGAGATTGACGAACCTGCAGACGGCGATCGCCGGCCTGCGGGACGTCTCGACGTGGGGCGACGTGCAGTCGGTGACGTCGTCCGACGCGGCGAACCTCGGCGTCGTCCGCACCGGCGGCGCGGCTCCCGGCGGCTACCAGGTCCAGGTGACCCAGCTGGCGCGCGCCCACCAGGTGACGCAGTCGACCGGGCTCGCCGCGGCGGCGGCCGACGACAAGCTCCACATCGCGGTCGGCGCAGGGACGGCGGTCGACGTCGACGTCAAGTCCGGCGACAGCCTCGACACCATCGCCTCGAAGATCAACGGGACGACGGGCATCCAGGTCTACGCCTCGGTCGTGAGCGGGAAGCTCGTGCTCTCGGGCAAGGTCACCGGCGAGGCGAACACGATCTCGGTGACCGCCGACTCGGGCCTCGATACAGCGCTCGGCTTCACGCAGTCGCTCGCCGCCCGAGACGCCAAGTACACGGTCGACGGCGGCAGCGTGAAGACGTCCGCCTCGAACGTCGTCACCGCTGCGATCCCGGGCGTGACGCTCACGTTCAAGGGCGTCATGTCGAGCGACGCGTCGATCGTGGTCGGAAGCCCCGGCCCGAACACCGACGCGGTCTCGGGCAAGATCCAGGCGTTCGTCGACCAGTACAACTCGACCGTCGACTTCCTGAACTCGAAGGTCAACGAGAAGAAGGTCGTGAACCCGACGACCGACGACGACCGGGCCAAGGGCGTGCTCAGTGCCGATCCGGCGCTTCAGGGGATCCTGGCACAGCTGCGCGAGGCGATCGGCGACACGTTCACGGGCTCCGCGCCCGACCTGAACCAGCTCAGCCTGGTCGGCGTGTCGACGGGCAAGACGGTCGGCGCGGGCACGCTCAACCAGGACGCGATCGACGGCCGGCTGACGCTCGACACCGACCAGCTCTCCCAGGCCCTGACGGACCGCTTCAGCGAGGTCAAGAAGCTCTTCACGAATGTCACAGGCACGTACGCCTCGGAGGGCCTCTCGCAGCGGCTCGACGCCCTGATCAAGCCCCAGGTGCAGACGGGCGGCGTGCTCGCATCCCGCATCTCTGGCGAGCAGTCGACGATCGATGACTTGAAGCAGCGCCAGACCGACATCGAGACCCGGGTGGCCCTGCGCGAGACGAATCTGCGCGCCCAGTTCACCGCGATGGAGACGGCGCTCGCGCAGTCGCAGTCGATCCAGTCGCAGCTCGCGGGCCAGTTCGCAGCGCTCTCGCAGTAAGCGGCTCAAGACCGCGATCCCGGCGCCGACTACAAGGCCCGATGGACTACGCCGGAGCCAACCGCGCCTACACGGAGTCGAGCGTTCTCACGGCTCCGCCCGAGCGGCTCGTCGTCATGCTCTACGACGGCGCGATCCGCTTCCTGAAGCAGGCCGCGGTCGCCGAGCGCGGGGGCCAGCACCAGATGTTCCTCGACCGCCTGCGCCGCGCCGAGGCGATCATCGACGAGCTGAACGTGACGCTCGACATGTCGCAGGGTGAGGTCGCGGCCCGGCTGCGCTCGATCTACCTCTTCTGCAAGCGCCACCTCGTCGAGGCCCACGTCAAGCGCGACCCGAACCAGATCGACGTGGTCATCCGCCTCCTGTCCGACCTGCGCGAGAGCTGGCAGCAGCTCGCCGTCCAGGGCGCGAGCTCGGCCCCCTCGGCCGCCGCCGCAGGCTGACCGCGATGGACGCCTACGCGCGGCTGGTCGAGATGTGCGAGCGGGAGTCGGAGCTGATCGGCGCGGCGGACTGGGATGCGGTCGTGGCCCTGGGCAACGAGCGGGCCGTGCTTGCGGCGGGCCTCCCCGCGAAGCCTCCCGCCGGAGCGCGCGCCCATCTCCGCCGGGCCGACGATCTGAGCCGGGCGAACGCCGCGTCGCTGGCTGCGGCGCGGGCCGCGACCGTCGCGGAGCTCGGACAGCTGCGCACGGTGCGGGCGACGATCCGGGCCTACGTCGGCGAAGCGCCGGCGGTCTTCGTCGACACGCGCCGGTAACGCTGAAACGGGGTCAGACCCCGATATTGCACGTCGATGAGGATCGGCCAGGTGGGATCCGGAGCCAAGCAACCGGCCGTCGAGCCGAGCCAGGGATGGAGTGCGAAGAAGGCGTCGACTGCGTCGCCGAGGTTGTACGGCCCGCAACCAGCCTCGAAGCACCCGTCTGCAACCCGCCAGTCCAGCCAACCCGTCTCTGATCGCTCGACACGGCCGCTTGCGTCGGTCAGCGCCTCCAACTCCGTCCCCACGAGGTCGACTCGAAGCCTCCACCCCGGATTATCGAGCGTCTCGATACTGACGCCGTACGTGTGCTCCCAGTCGCCATTGCACTGGGCCGCGTACCACTGTTGAAGATCGCCCAACCGATCCCGGAGCTGTGGTTCCGCCACCGGCCCAGCCTAGGTCATCCATGTTTGGGATGTGAATTGCTCAA
>JBOHBE010000086.1:0-4578 GCA_050698235.1 Gaiellales bacterium | reverse complement strand
GCCCAGGCTCGCCGGCGCGAAGTCGGCCTGCAGGATCTTTCGCAGCTCGTCGTGCCTGGGCGGATCGGCGTCGAGGAAGCTCCCCGGCCCGAGCCGGGAGTCGTCGATGTCCACGCCCTCAGCGCTCGAGAACGTATGCCAGTCGCGGCCCGCGCGCTGGACGTCGTCGAACCGGGACAGCACCCAGATCGACCGCTCGCGGTTCAGGTAGACCGGCGCCTCGTCGCGCAGCCGGCGGTAGACGGGGTACGGATCCTCGTAGAAGAGGAACGGGTCGTACTCAACCACGCAGCGTCGCCTGGCGAGGCGGCGGGCCGGACGACTGGGCCACGTGCACCTCGATGCGGATGCGGTCCGTGCGGAGCCACGTCTGGAAGCAGTGGAACGGCTGGAGATCGGCACCCCATGCGACGGACTCGATGAAGATGAGCGGCGTGCGCGGCCTGATGTCGAGCATCCCTGCGATGTCCGGCTCGGCCTGCGCAGCTTCGAGCGTGCGCCGCCCGCCGAAGACGGCGATGCCCTCGCGCTCCTCGAGCCGGTCGTACAGCGAGCCGCCCCGCTCGCGCAACGAGAGCGCGGCCGCCGCCAGGTGGACAGGCAGGAAGTCGGACACGTGCAGCGCCACCCGGCCGTCGACGTACCGCAGCCGCTCGAGGATCGTCCCGTGGCTCTTCTCGGGGAGGCCGAGCGCCTCGGCCGCCCAGCCCGGGAGCTGGGCCACCTCGGCACGGAGGACGGTGTCGGAGACGGCGAACCCGAGCCGCTCCACCTCCTCGTGGAAGAAGCCCTCGGGCGACTGGAGGAGCCACGAGCGCTCGCGCGAGTCGGCGACGAAGGTGCCCCGGCCCTTGACGCGCTCGATCAGCCCCTCCGACTCGAGCCGCTGGAGCGCCAGGCGCACCGTCGGGCGCGAGACCCTGAACCGGGAGCCGATCTCGGGCTCGGAGGCGAGCCGCTCGCCGGGCGTGCGATGTCCCTTCACGATCTCCTCGGTCAGGAGCCGCGCGAGCTGGAAGTAGAGCGGCACGGGTGAGCCGCGATCGATCGTCGACTCGTCGCCCGCCGGGATCAGGCGTTGGTTCGTTCGCTCGTCCGTACAGGTGCCTCCGCGTTGAGACCGTATCAATCGCCGCGGTCGAGCAGCCGGCGCGGGTTGTGGACGAGCATCTGGTCGATCGCATCGCGGCCGATCCCGTACCGCGACTCCAGAGTCGGCGCCACGCGCAGGAACAGGTGCTCGATGCCCGTGCCTCCGTAGGTCGTCGCCACCGCCTTGATCCACGCGTCGCAGCCGAGCACGATCTGTCCGGCGAGCCCCTCTCCGAGAAGCTCCGCGAGGGCGACGAACCGCTCCTGGTCGGTCGGGTCCTTGAAGTTCGGGAGATAGAACTCCTGTCCGAACGTGTCGTACTCGAGCACAGCTCCGGCCGCGGCGATCTCGCGGTGGTACCCGAGGTCGAGCCGCTCGTCCAGGTGGCTGAAGATCACCCGGTCGGCCGGCTGTCCGCCGTCGGTCAGCATCTCGAGGATCTCGAGCGCGTGGGCCCCGCGCGCGTCGAGATGGATGTTCACCATCGCACCGGTCCGGGCCCCGGCGCGGCCGGCGGCACGGACTACGCGCTCCTCGCGGGCGGTGACCGGGCTCGACGTGCCGATCTCGCCGATCAGCGCGGCCCGGAGGTCGGTGCCGTCGATCCCGTCGACGAGGTCGCGGACCATGATCGCCTCGAGCTCGTCGTCCGACGCCCCCTCGACCCAGTCGGGGTGCGAGTCGTGGACGTAGAACCCGCAGCCGACCATGATGTGCACGCCCGAGCGGCGGGCGACGTCGGGCAGGTCGGCCGGGCGCCGGCCGAGGCCGATGTTCGTCATGTCGACGATCCCGGACCCGCCGGCCGCGACGACGCGGCGAAGCTCGTGGACGCAGACCTCCGGATCGTCGACGATCAGGTTGTCCTCGAGGCTGTGGGGGTTCCACCGCAGGAAGCCGAGCGTCTCGATCGAGACGGGCGCCGTCGGCGGTGGCGCGTTCAGCTCGTGCGACGGCTCGAGCCACACGCGCGAGTCGACGAAGACGTGCTCGTGCATGCTGGTCGGGCCGAGATCGGCGGCCTCGATGGGGCCGAGCGCGGTGTGGATGGGCACGGGACTCCCCTCGGTCGCGCGATCTTGACAGCCGCGGAACGGCTTCGATACGAATATACAAGATGTCCGGACATCAGATCGTCCTGATAACAGGCGCAGGGGGCGGCATCGGCGCCCAGGCGGCGCGGGCATTTGCCGCGGACGGCCACCTGGTCGCTGCGGCCGACATCAACGCCGGGCGGCTCGAGGCGCTGGCGGGCCAGATCCCGGCCGAGCAGCTCCTGACCGTCGCCGCCGACGTCCGCGACCGGTCATCGGTCGACGCGATGGTCGCCCGGACGGTCGAGCGGTTCGGGGCGATCGACGTGCTGTGCCCCAACGCCGGCGTCTTCGTCGGCCCCGACCGGCCGATCGAGGAGACGCCCGCCGACGCGATCGACCTCCTGATCGACGTCAACATCCGCGGCGTCGTGAACGTCCTTCAGGCCGGGCTCCCCCACGTGCGCCCAGGCGGCGCGGTGATCCTGACCTCGTCCATCTCCGGCCTCCAGGCCCATCCCGGCGGCGCGGTCTACGCCGCGACCAAGACCGCGCAGATCGGCCTCGCGCGGTCGCTCGCCGCGGAGCTCGGGCCGCGCCAGATCCGCGTGAACGTCATCTCGCCCGGCACGATCGAGACCGCGATGGCCACCGACGCCCACACGCCCGAGCAGCTCGCGGAGTTCGCCGCGGCGAACCCGCTCGGCCGGCTCGGGCAGCCCGCCGACGTCGCCGAGGCGTTCGTCTTCCTCGCGCGCGCCTCGTACGTGAACGGCGTCGTCCTTCGGGTCGACGGCGGCGACTGCCTGATGGGCGCTCTGTGAGCGGCCAGGCCCAAGCGGGCCTGCCCGACGTCCGGGTCGAGCACGACGTCGAGTGCTCTGTACGCGACGGCACGATCCTGCGCGCCGACGTCTTCCGCCCTGAGGAGCCCGGGACGTACCCCGTCCTCCTCATGCGAACGCCGTACGGCAAGACGCACTCCCAGAGCGAGAGCGGCTACCACCACGCCTCGTGGTTCGCGTCGAAGGGCTACGTCGTCGTGGTGCAGGATTGCCGCGGCCGGTGGTCGTCGGACGGCGAGTTCGTGCCGTTCCTGAACGACGCCGACGACGGCTACGACACCATCGAGTGGGCCGCGGCGCTCCCCGAGTCGAGCGGCCAGGTGGGGATGTACGGCTACTCGTACCCCGGTCTCGTCCAGCTCCTCGCCGCGGCGACGAGGCCTCCGAGGCTGGCCGCGATCTGCCCCGGGTTCACGTCGTCGCAGGCCTACGACGGGTGGATCTACTCACACGGCGCGATCTTCCTCGGCTGGGCGATGACCTGGGCGTTCTTCCTCGCCCACGACACGGCCCGGCGAAACGGCGACGACCGCGCGCTGCGCGAGGTGCGTACGGCGCTCCTCCACGTCACGGACCAGTACTGGAACCTGCCGCTCCAGGACCTGCCCGCGCTCGACACGAACCCCGGCCTTCCGACGTACTACCGCGACTGGATCGGCCACCCGACGCACGACGACTACTGGAAGCGCTGGAGCATCGACGCCGACTACGGGCGGCTCACCGTCCCGGCGCTCCACTTCACCGGCTGGTACGACGGCTTCCTGCGCGGGACGGTCGACAACTACGCGGGCATGCGCGACGCCGGGCACGCAGAGCAGCGGCTGGTGGTGTGGCCGTGGACGCACGAGCCCTGGACGCCGGTCTGGGGCTCCGACGACTCGAACCTGGGGTTCATGAGCGCCGACGACGTGCACCTGGCCTGGTTCGACCGCCTGCTCAAGGGGCGGGGCGACGCCGAGGCACCCGTCAGCACCTACATCCTGCACGACGGCTGGCGGGACTTCCGCGACTGGCCGCCACCCCAGACGCGACGCCGCGATCTCTACCTCCACTCGGGCGGGCGCGCGAACTCGCGCCACGGCGACGGCACCCTCTCGGCCGCTGCGCCGGGCGACGAGCCGGCCGACGTCTACACGTACGACCCCGACCTGCCCACCTGGAGCGCCGGCGGCCACTCGTGCTGCGACGCGTCGGCAACGCCGATGGGCCCGGAGCCGCAGGACGCAGCCGAGTCGACCAAGGCCGTCCTGGTCTACACGAGCGCGCCCGTGGCCGGCGACCTGACGCTGGCCGGGAACGTCGAGGTCGTGCTGCACGCGGCGTCGACGGCCGTCGACACCGACTTCGTCGCGCGCCTGTGCGCGGTCGACCCCGCCGGCGTCTCGCGAAACCTCCAGGAGGGGCTCGTCCGAGCCCGCTATCGAAACGGGTACGAGACCCCGGAGCCTCTGATGCCGGGCGAGCCTGTGGAGTACCGGATCGAGCTGGGCCCGGTCGGCATCCGGATCCCGAAGGGCTATCGCCTGCGCGTCGACATCGCGAGCTCCGACTTCCCGATGTGGGACAGGAACCTCAACTCGGGCGGCCCGATCGGCAAGGAGGGCGC
>JBOHBE010000085.1:0-7238 GCA_050698235.1 Gaiellales bacterium | reverse complement strand
GTGTGGAACAACGCGTTGGTAACGAGGTCGAAGCGCTCGGCGATCTTCTCCAGATAGGCGAGGATCTCCTCCCCGAAGGCGTAGCGGGTCGTGGGGATGTAGCCGAGTTCCTCGAGCAGGGGAAGGTAGATGTAGGACTCCACGTCGCACATCAGGCCGGGGTAGCGGTTCCAGTACCACGTCCCGCCGACGCCACCGCCGCGCTCGACGAGGCGGACCGAGAGCCCGAGCTCCCGCAGGCGATGGAGCGCGTAGAGGCCGCTGAACCCGGCGCCGACGACGAGGGCGTCAAGCTGCTTCGTCCGCATCGAGGCGAATCTAGCAACCTCGACCCCAGTGGTTCCGCTTAAGCCCTGCGCAACCTGGGACGTGATCGGGCGAGCGCGACCCCCGCGAGGCACAGCGCGCCGCCGGCAGCCGCCAGCCACGGCGGCGTCTCGCCGAGCACGGCCCAGCCCAGGGCGATCGCGATGGGAGGGGCGAGGTAGGTGAGCGACCCCATCCGGCCGGCGCTGGTGCGCCGTAGCGCGAACCCCCAGGTCGCGAAGCCGAGCGCCGTCGGCACGGCACCCAGATAGACCACCCAGGCGATCGTCCCGGCGTCGGCGTTCGCGGTCTCGGTCGCGAGCGTCGGCGCGAACGGCAGGCACGCGATCGTGGCGGCGGCAAGCCCGATCCACGTCACCTGGAACGCCGACACGCGTGCGAGCACGGGCTTCTGCACGATCACGGCGACGGCGTACGCGAACGCCGCGACGATGCAGAGGACGACGCCCAGGCCTGACCTGGCGCCGGATTGGGTGGTGGCGAAGGCGATCACGACGACGCCGCAGAAGGCGACCGCGCAGCCGGCGAAGAGGCCGGGCGGGAAGCCCTCGCGCAGGAAGATCCCGGCGAAGATCGCGATCAGGATCGGGCCGGTGTTCACGAGCATCGCCGCCGTCCCTGCGTCGACGCGCCGCTCCGCCTCGTTCAGCGCGACGCTGTAGACGGCGAGCCACAGCACCCCGAACGTCGCGATCCAGAGCAGGTCGCGCCGCCCCGGGAGCCGCTCCCGCCGGACGGCTGCGACGGTGCCGAGGATCGCAAGGCTCACGATCAGGCGGCCGAGCGCAAGCGCGCCCGGGGAGAGCGTCTCGCCGGCCGCGCGGATGCCGACGAATGCCGAGCCCCACGCTGTCACCGTCACGAGCCCGGCGACGAGCGCAGCGGCGTCCGTCCCCACGGCAACGGTTGCCGCAGGGGTCTCTTCGCGCGTCGTCATCCACCGGGAAACGCTACGCGCTCGCCGTTCGTGAGATGACCCATAGTTGCGCGCCGCCGAGTGCTCAAGCGGCCTAGTGTGTGGCCGTGACCCTGGACCCGACGTCGCTCCTGCTCATCACCGCGGCCGTGGCGCTCGCTCCGATCATCTCGGCGGCGGTGCGCGTCGTGCTCGTGCCGGCCGTCGTCGTCGAGCTCCTGCTGGGGATCCTGATCGGGCCTGACGTCCTCGACATCGCCCGGGAAGGCCCGTTCGTGACGTTCCTGGCGGGGCTCGGGATGTCGTTCCTCTTCTTCCTCGCCGGGATGGAGCTCGACCTTCGGCGGGTGCGCGGCCGGCCGCTGCGAGTCGCGGGCTACGGGATGGCTGTGTCGCTCGCGCTCGCCGCCGCGGTAGCCGGCGTGCTCGCGCTGATCGGCGCGATCACCGTCATGCTGCCGGTCGCGATCGCCCTGACGACGACGGCGGTCGGCACGCTGATCCCGATCCTGGGGGACGCCGGCGAGCTCGACTCGCCGTTCGGCACCCAGGTGCTGGCGAGCGGCGCCGTGGGCGAGTTCATCCCGATCATCCTGATCGCGATCTTCCTGGCCGGCCAGCACGGGACGTTTGCGGCGGTCGCCGTGCTCGTGCTCTTCGTGCTCGTGTCGGCGGCGGTCGCCGCCGTCGCGCTCCGAGCCCGGCCCTCGCACGTGATGACGACGATCAGGCTCACGCTTCATGCCAGCGGGCAGCTCGGCGTCCGGCTGGCTCTGCTGGCGCTGTTCTTCCTCCTCTGGGTGGCGTACAACCTCCACCTCGACCTGGCGCTCGCCGGGTTTGCGGCCGGGCTGATGGTCGGCGTGGTGACGCAGGGCGAGGAGGCCGACCCGGTGCGGGTTCGCCTCGAGGGGATCGGCTTCGGGCTGTTCGTCCCGTTCTTCTTCGTGACCAGCGGCCTTCGCCTCGATCTCGACGCGCTGCTCTCGAGCACGACGGCTCTCATCCTGCTCCCCGTCTTCCTCGGCTGCTTCGTCCTGGTGCGGGGCGTGCCCGCGGTGCTCGCGCGATCGGCGCTCGAGCGCGCGGCGATCGTCCCGCTCGCCCTCTGCTCCGCCACGGCGCTCCCGCTCGTGGTGGCGGTGACGGCGATCGCGGTCGAGGAGCACGAGCTGCATCCCGACCTTGCGGCCTCGCTGGTCGGCGCGGGGCTGGTGTCGGTGCTGGTCTTCCCGTCGGCTGCGATCGCGCTTCGCCGCACCGCCCGCGCGGCTGCCGCGGCCGCGGAGACGCCGGCATGACCCACGACGTGACCGTCCTGCTCGCCGCGCTCGGTGTGGTCGGCCAGGTGCTGATCGGCGTCCTCGTCGTGGCGGCGCTCCTGTGGCTGGCCGGCGTCCGCGGGCCGCTCGCCTCGATCCGCTCGGCGATCTGGGGATATGAGCTCTGGCTGGCGTTCGTGGTGTCGGCGATCGCGACCGGCGGCAGCCTCTTCTTCTCGGAGTACGCGCACTACGTGCCGTGCGAGCTTTGCTGGTTCCAGCGGATCTTCATGTACCCGCTCTCGATCGTCACGCTGCTCGCCGCGCTCGCCAACGACCACCGCGTCGCCCGGTATCTGCTCCCGCTGCCCGTGATCGGTGCCGGCTTCTCGGTCTATCACCTGCTCGTCGAGCACGGCGTCGTCACGCAGAGCCAGACGTGCCTGCTCTCGGCGCCAGGCGGCTGCGCGACGAAGTGGATCAACGAGTTCGGGTACGTGACGATCCCCGCGCTCGCCCTCACGGCGTTCGTGCTCGTGTTCGTGGCGCTCCTGTTCGCGGCGGTCGAGAGGCCCGCCGGCGAGAGCGTCGACCCATAGGGCGGCAAGAAGCGGCGGCTAGCATCCGGCCCCGTGAGCAGCGGGAAGCGAGCCAAGGGCCGGCGCCCCGCGCCGCCGGCGCGGCGCCAGGCCTCGCCGCGCATCCTGCTCGCCGCCGGCGTCATCACGGCGCTCCTCGCGATCACCTTCGTCGTGACGGTCAAGCTCGTCAACGGGTCGTCCGACCCGAAGCCGCCGCCGGCCTCCGGCGTGGCGCTGCCGGGCGCCGACGACGTCCAGCGCCTCTTGAAAGGCATCCCGCAGAGCGCCTACGTATTGGGCTCGCCGTCGGCGCCGGTCACGCTCGTCGAGTACGTCGATCTCCAGTGCCCGTACTGCCAGCAGTTCGAGACCCAGTCGATGCCGACCGTGATCGAGCGTTACGTGCGCACCGGCAAGGTCAAGGTCGAGGCGCGGATCCTGGCGTTCATCGGGCCCGACTCGCAGCGCGGCCGGGCCGCGGCGATCGCAGCGGCCAAACAGAACCGGATGTTCAACTTCGTGCAGCTGCTCTACGACAACCAGGCCGGCGAGAACAGCGGCTGGCTGAGCGACGACATGGTGAGTTCGGCGGCCGCGAGCGTCCCGGGGATGGACGTCACCCAGCTCCAGTCGGACAGCGGCTCCTCGGCGACCGACGCCCAGTCTCGCACCTACGACTCGCAGGCGACCGCCGACCACGTGAGCGGCACACCGACGCTCTTCGTCGGCCCGAGCGGCTCCAAGCTGAAGCTGGTCACGCTCCAATCGCCGACCGACCTCCAGTCGGTGAAGGACGCGATCAACGCCGCGCTGGGCTGAGTACAATCGACGAACTCGCAGTTCGTCTGCTATCGTACTAATATGGTACGACCTCAGACCAAAGGAGCCCATCAATGACCAGCCGCACAGTCACCGCCGTCCTCGATGCCCCGCGCGGGCGGGTGTTCGAGTTCCTGTCCGATGTCGACAACCTCCCGAAGTGGGCCACCGACTTTGCCCGTGAGCTGAAGTACGACGACGGCAGGGCCAAGGTCGTCAACGGCCTCGGCGAGTTCTACGTCTCGATCGCCGCCGACCCTTCTACCGGCGTGATCGACATGTACGCCGGGCCGACGGAGGAGGCGATGGCGCTCTTTCCGACTCGCGTCGTGGCCCTCGGGCCTGCGACGAGCGCCTACACATTCACGATGTTCAAGTCTCCCGAGATCGACGACGAGCTCTTCGAGGCGCAGCATCGATCGCTCCAGAGCGAGTTCGAGAACATCCGAGCACGATTTGCGGGCGAGGATGGGGCCTGAGGATCGAGCCGGCGTCGACAGCGTCGGCTTCCTGCTCGCGAAGGCCGGCCAGCGCTGGAACGAGCTCCTCGCCGGCGAGTTCGCAGCCGGAGGCTTCCCGGAGGTGCGCGCCGCCTACGGGTCGCTCCTCGTGCCGCTGTTCGAAGCGGATGGGCTGCGGCAGGGGGAGCTCGCCCGGCGCTCGCGTCTGAGCAAGCAGACGCTGACAACCATGGCACGGGCGCTCGAGGCCGACGGTCTGATCGAGCGCCGGCCCGACCCGCTCGACGCGCGCGCCACGCTGATCTTCCTGACGGCGCGGGCCCGCCGGTTCCAGCCCGTGGCCGAGCGAGTGCTCGCGGACCTCGACGCACGGGTCGCCGAGGCCACCGGCGCGCATGACTGGGCCTCGCTCAGGCGCTCGCTGAACAAGATCATGAACCTGGCCTAGCGGCTCGTCGTACATCACGTTGAAACCGATCGGAGGGCAGCTCCGTAGAGGAGGGAACCCAACCCGATTGGACCCAAGCTGATCTCGCCCACCCGCCCCCTTGAGAGCGCCGAGCAGCTGCTCGAGCGCTCGCCCGAGCTCGATGCGCTGGGCGGCGCCCTCGCCGCCGTCAGCCGCACGCGTCGCGGTCAGCTCGTGCTGGTCGGCGGTGAGGCGGGCATCGGCAAGACCGCCCTCGTGCAGGCGTTCTGCCTGAACCTCGCCTCGGCGCGCGTCCTTGCCGGCGCGTGCGAGCCGCTCCAGACAGCGCGGCCGCTCGGCCCGCTCGCCGATATCGCGGGCGAGACCGGTGGCGAGCTCGGGTGGCTCGTCGAGCGGGGATCCGGGCCGGTCGAGGTGCTCGCCGCGCTTCTCGACGAGCTTCGCCGGCGGCCGCCGAACGTTGTCGTGCTCGAGGATCTGAACAGTGCCGACGGCGCCACGCTCGACCTCGTCCGCCTGCTCGCGCGCCGGATCGAGACCGCTCCGGCGCTCGTCGTCCTCACCTATCGCGACGACGAGGTCGGCCGGACCGACCCGCTCCGCCGCGTTCTGGGCGAGCTGCCGCGGACGTCGGTCACGCGTTTGCGGCTCGAGCCGCTGTCGGAGGGGGCGGTCGAGGATCTGGCTCAGCCCTACGACGTCGACGCCGACGAGCTCCACCGGGTCACCGGCGGCAACCCGTTCTACGTGACCGAGGCGCTGGCCGCCGGAGGGGCGGCGCTCCCCGAGAGCGTGCGCGACGCCGTCCTGGCCCGCGCGGCGCGGCTGCCCGCAGGCGCGCGCGCCCTGCTCGACGCGGTCGCGATCGCACCGACTCGCGCCGAGCTGTGGCTGCTCGAGCAGATCGCGGCGGAGGAACTCGACCACGTCGAGGAGGGCCTCACGTCGGGGATGCTGCGCGTCCATCGAGACGGCATCGCGTTCCGGCACGAGATCGAGCGGGTCGCGATCGACGACACGATGCCGCCCGACCGCCGCCACGACCTCCACCAGCGCGCCCTCCACGCGCTTGCCGGGCCGCCCCGGCGAGCCGACCTCGCACGCGTCGCGCACCACGCCGAGGCGGCCGGTGACATCCCGGCCGTGCTCGAGTTCGCGCCGGTAGCGGCCGAGCGCGCCGCCGACTTCGGCGCTCATCGCGAGTCGGCTGCCCAGTTCGCGAGGGCCCTTCGGTTCGCCGACGGGCTGCCCGGCAAGGATCGCGCGCACCTGCTCGAGCGCCGTGCGTACGAGTGCTATCTGACCCACGCGATCGACGAGGCGACCGAGGCCCGGCGCCTGGCCCTCGCCGAGCACCGCGTCCGTCGCGACCGCCTTCGGGAGGGCGACACGCGCCGGTGGCTCTCGCGGCTGGCATGGTTCGCCGGCGACGGGACGGAAGCCGAGGCCGAGGCGCGGCGGGCGATCGCGATCCTCGAGCCGCTGCCGTCGAGCCCCGAGCTCGCGATGGCCTACAGCAACATGGCACAGCTTCGGATGCTCGCGGGCGACGTGGCGGGCACGCGGGACTGGGGCGGCCGGGCCATCGAGCTCGCCGAGCGCCTCGGCTACACCGACGTCCTCGTCCACGCCCTCAACAACGTCGGATCGGCCGAGCTGTCGGGCGGCTCGATCACGGGGGCCGAGAAGCTCGACCGCAGCCTGCGGCTCGCCGCCGACGCCGGCCTCGACGAGCATGTCGCCCGCGCTCACACCAACCTCGCCGTCGGGGCGATCGAGACGCGCGAGTACGCACTCGCCGATCGCCACCTGGCCGCCGGGATCGACTACACGCGCGAGCGCGACCTCGACTCGTGGCTCGTGTACATGACCGGCTGGAAGGCGCGCTCCGATCTCGAGCGCGGGCGGTGGGACGAGGCCGGGGCCGGCGCGATCGACGTCGTCGAGCGGCCCCGCGTGCCGAATGCCAGCATGATCGGGCCGCTCGTGATCCTGGGTCGGCTGCGCGCGCGCCTGGGCGAGCCGGAGCCCTGGGAGCCGCTCGACGAGGCGCTCGCGCTCGCCGAGGCCACGGGCGAGCTCCAGCGGCTCGGGCCGGTGGCGGCGGCCCGCGCGGAGGTTCACTGGCTCACAGGCCGTCCCGGCCTCGTCGGCCCCGAGACCGACCGCGCGCTCGCCCTTGCCGCCCGGAACGTCGACGCGTGGGCCGCGGGCGAGCTGTGCGCATGGCGCCACCGGGCCGGATTGCAGGAGTCCCCGCCGACGCCCGTCGCCGAGCCCTACCGGCTCGAGCTCGCGGGCGAGCCCGAGGCCGCCGCCCGCGCCTGGATGGAGCTCGGGTGCCCGTACGACGCCGCGCTCGCGCGCCTCCAGAGCGGCTGCGAGGGCGAGCTGCGGCAGGGCCACGAGGCGCTCCAGCGGCTCGGCGCCCGCGTCACCGCC